>NZ_JASONN010000028.1:0-23563 GCF_030217285.1 Pauljensenia sp. UMB3104
TCACCCACTACATCACCCGCTGCCTCCTCGAAACCGGCGGATTCAGACCCCAACTACACCCCCAATTATGAAGAGCCTGTTATCTGAAATGTGTTAATGTCTGTCAATCAAATCCGATAGCTTGTTGTGTGTTCTGTGAGGTCTTTTTGCGAAATTATTGACTTCAGCGTTAAATGATGCGAAATCCTAAGTCATTCAGTAGTCGCTTGTAGGTTTTTCCCATTTCTGTTAGAAGGTTGTTTAGGTCGCGTTCGATTGAGTCGAGCTTAATGTCGTCAAAGCGAATGTTTTCGTTAATCTCGTAATAATAATCTGGTTTTTCAGAACTTCTGTAGAGTAGACAATCAGGTGAATTTTGCGCGAGTCTCGTTTGTTGGGTGATGTCAGGGCTGTGAAGATGTGTACTGGTAATATATAGGATCTCCTCAGCTTGTTTGATGAGTGAATTGAGCGCTTCGCAACTGTGTTCTATTTTGGCGGCATCGTCGAAATGATAGAATTTACTCAGCTTATCAATTAGTGAAGCGGGAACTGATCTGATTGAAATTGGTGCTGTTGTAAGGTAGTCGTAGAAGCATTGCTGAAGGTCATTTTTTCCGTCAAAAAGTAGCGGGGAGAGTCGTTGATGTACTGGAGAGTTGTTCGGTGTTGGCGTCTTTTGGTTCAGTGGCATTATCTCTTCCTTTCAAACTAAGGTTGCGGCGCTGATGTGTTAAAATTGGGAAGATGAGTACGATTTGAGTAATTTGATTAGTTTTGCCTGATTTGCTCCTGTTTGCTGGTGAGAGTCTGAATTCGTCTCTAGTTGGCGAGTAGTCATGTCTAGCTTGCAGTTGATTTATGTTGTCAACGTTGTGTGGTATGTTTGGGAGTGGTGGCGAAGTGGATGTTGTATGCGTTGAGCCTGCCTCCGTTGGTGCTTGATCTTCTTAAGCCCATCATTGCATGCAAAGATGGTTATGTGTTGCAGTTTGACACTTGTTTTGAAAGTACAAGTAGATGTGTGGTAAGTCTCAGGTGTGTTCTGGTTTGTTTGATGCTTTTACCCAATCAAATTAATCGTGTTTGAGCTGCGTAGACGGTTCGCTCTCGTCATTGATGAGTAGGTAAGAGAAAGGGGGCCGCCCGTGGTTTCCCACGGGCGGCCCCCCAGCAGCCTAGCGCTCAGCCCTTGCGCTTGGCAGGAGCCTCGCCCAGCTCGAAGGACTCGACAACGGCCTCGGTGGCCTCAGCGTCGTCGGAGGCGGCCACGGTCAGGGCGCCCACAGCCTTCGATGCGGCCTCCAGGTCACCCTTCACGGACTCCAGAGCCTCCACCTGAGCCTGCGGGGCGCGCACCGTCACCGCCAGGAACGGCGTACGCGGCGACACCTTCGCCTCAGACTTGACGCGACGCAGCGCGATCAGAGCGGAGGACGCGGCCTCGAGCACCGAGGGATCGCCCTCGACGCCAGCCAGGTCCGCCACGACCGGCCAGGGCGCGACGTGCACGGAGCCCTCGCGGTACCAGCTCCACACCTCCTCCGTCACGTACGGCAGGTAGGGGGCCAGCAGACGCACGACGTTGTCGATAACGATCGCCAGAGCCGCACGGGCAGACGCGGCCGAGGCCTCGTCCCACGCGCCATCGCGGTTGTAGGCGCGCTCCTTCACCAGCTCCAGGTAGTCGTCGCAGAACGTCCAGAAGAACGACTCCGTGACCTCGAGCGCGCGGGAGTGCTCGTAGGACGCCAGGGCAGCCGAGGCCTCGTCGATGACGGAGGCCAGCGCCGCCAGCACCGAACGATCCAGCGGCACCGTCACCAGCGCCGGATCCAGATCGATCGCCGCGCCCTCGCCGCCCATCGTGAGCGCAAACTTCGACGCATTCAGCACCTTGATCGCCAGGCGGCGACCAATCTTCATCTGCTGCTCGTCGAACGCCGCATCCAGGCCCAGGCGAGCCGACGCCGCCCAGTAGCGCACGGCGTCCGAGCCGTACTTCTCCAGGATGCCCATGGGGGTCACGACGTTGCCCTTGGACTTGGACATCTTCTTGTGGTCCGAATCCAGGATCCAGCCCGACAGGCCCGCGTGCTTCCACGGCAGCGCGCCGAACTCCAGGTCCGCGCGCACCACGGTGGAGAACAGCCACGTACGAATGATGTCCTGGCCCTGCGGGCGCAGATCCATCGGGTACGTGCGAGCGAACAGGTCCTCGTCATCCAGCCAGCCACACGCCAGCTGCGGGGACAGGGAGGACGTCGCCCACGTGTCCATGATGTCCAGCTCGCCCACGAAGCCGCCGGCCACGCCGCGCTGATCCTCCGTGTAGCCTTCCGGAACGTCCGTCGACGGGTCGACCGGCAGGGCGGCCTCAGAGGGGGTGATGATGTCGTCGTAGTTCACCTGGCCGTCCGCGTCCACGCGGTACCACAGCGGGAACGGCACGCCGAAGAAGCGCTGACGGGAGACCAGCCAGTCGCCCTTCAGGCCCTTCACCCAGTTCTCGTAGCGTACGCGCATGAAGTCGGGGTGGAACTCCAGCTCGCGGCCGCGGCCGATGAGCTCCTCATTCAGATCCTCGCCCGAGGCCGGGTTCGTCCACGCGCGGCCACCGTTACGGATGTACCACTGGCGCGAGGTGACGATCTCGAGGGGCTTGTCGCCCTTCTCAAAGAAGTTGGTCTGACGCATCGTCTTTGTCGGCTCGCCCTTCAGCTCGCCGGAGGAGCGCAGGGCGGCCACCACGGCCTCGCGCGCGGAGAACGTCGTCTTGCCGGTGATCTCCTCGAAGGCCGCGCGGCCCGCATCGGTCGTGATCCACTCGGGGATCTCGGTGATGATGCGGCCGTCCTTGCGCAGGATCGCGCGCAGCGGCAGCTCCAGGTCACGCCACCAGTCGATGTCGGTCGTGTCGCCGAAGGTACAGCACATGGCGATGCCCGCGCCCTTGTCCATCTCGGCCTCGGGGTGGGGCAGGATCGGCACCTCGACGCCGTACACGGGGGAGGCGACCGTCGTGCCGAACAGCGGCTTGTAGCGCTCGTCGTCGGGGTGGGCGATCAGGGCGACGCAGGCGGCCAGCAGCTCGGGACGCGTCGTCTCGATGCACACGTCCACGCTGTCCTCGACGGGCGCGCCTGCGGCGGCAGCCTTCGCGGCGGCCTCGGCGTCGGTGATGTGGAAGGCCAGGCGGTGGTAGAAGCCCGGGTACTCGCGGCTCTCCAGCTCAGCCTGGGCGACCGCCGTCTGGAAGGTGACGTCCCACAGGCCCGGGGCCTCGGCCTGGTAGGCCTCGCCGCGCGCCAGGTTGCGCAGGAACGCGGCCTGGGCGACCTTGCGTGCACGCGCGCCGATCGTCTGGTAGTTCTGCTTCCAGTCCACGCTCAGGCCCAGGTAGCGCCACAGCGCCTCGAACTGAGCCTCGTCTTCGACGGTGAGGCGCTCGCACAGCTCCACGAAGTTCTTACGGGAAATCGGCTTCTGGTCACGCGCCTTGATCGACTTGCCGTCGCCGCCCACGTGCGGGGGCTCGAAGTCGGGGTCGTAGGGCAGCGTCGCATCCACGCGCACGCCGAAGTAGTTCTGCACGCGGCGCTCGGTGGGCAGGCCGTTGTCGTCCCAACCCATCGGGTAGAACACGGACTTGCCCATCATGCGCTGGTAGCGGGCCACGACGTCGGTGTGCGTGTAGGAGAAAACATGGCCGATGTGCAGGGAGCCGGATACCGTCGGCGGGGGCGTGTCGATCGAGTACACCTGCTCGCGCGTCGCATTGCGGTCAAAGGCGTAGGTGCCCTGGCTTTCCCAGGCCTCACCCCACTTGGCTTCGAGGCCTTCGGGGGCGGCGCGGTCGGGCACGCGAGGCGCCTGCGCACGGGTGTTCATGGCCATAATTGAGTTGTCTCCATCCGAGTCGTGGACTGTTTGCCCCACTAGCCTACGTTTCCCCAGGCATTTCGGTCCAATGCTGGGCCTTGTAACTCCCGGCGCGTCGCTCACATGCGCCGTTACAAAAGTTCCCTTCGTGGCCCGGGTGGGAGAGCGGCGGTGCATGGGGATACCGTGGTGTGAGAGAGGGGAGCCGGGACGAGGCACCCGCGCGGAAGGGGATTATCGTGAGTACGCAATCGCTGGGCGAGCAGACCGTCGACCTGCTGGCGCGCCTGGTGCGCCTGGGGTGCGTCAATGACCTGACCGCCGATTCGGGCGGGGAAGAACGCGCCGCCGACCTCCTCGAGGACTTCTTCGCGGGCCTGCCCGTCTCGATCGAGCGGATTACCCCGCACCCGGGCCGCACCAGCCTCGTGGTCACGGTCGAAGGATCGGATCCCAGCAGTGACGGCACCCCCCTGACGCTCCTCGGGCACACGGACGTCGTGCCCGTGGATACAGCCAAATGGACGCGCGATCCTTTCGGTGCGCAGATTGCGGACGACGTCATGTGGGGGCGCGGCACTGTCGACATGCTCCACCTGACCGCCGCGATGGCCGTCGTGACCCGCGAGGTCGCCCGTCGCGTCCAGGACGGCAATCCTCCCGCGCGTTCCCTGGTGTTCGTGGCCGCCGCCGACGAGGAAGCACGAGGAGGGCTCGGCGTCCCGTGGATCGGCGACAACAAGCCGGATGCCTTCCCGTGGGACGCGGCCCTCTCCGAAATGGGAGGGGCACACATTCGCGGTCGCCGCGGTGGCGATAGCGTCGTCGTGGTTGTCGGCGAAAAGGGCGCCGCCCAGCGCCGCCTGCATATCCGGGGCGACGCTGGCCATGGCTCGGTCCCGCTGGGCCGCACGAGCGCCGTCGAGCGACTCGCCCAGGTGAGCGCGGCGCTGTCCGCCGCCCGCTGGCCTACCGCCACGGACGAGGTGTGGGCGGGCTTCGTGCGTGCCTTCGAGTTCGATGCAACGACCGAAACAAGTCTCATCAACGGTACCTACGAGGGCGACTACTCCGAGTTCGAGGACCTGGCGGCGTTCGCCCACGCGATCTCCCACGTGACCGTCGCCCAGACGGTCGCTCACTCGGGCGGGCCCATTAACGTCATGCCCTCCCACGCCACCCTCGAACTCGACATCCGCACGCTGCCCGGCGTCGACGACGATGACGTGGATGCCGCCATCGCGGCGGCCCTCGGCGACCTCGCCGAGCACGTGACCATCGAGCGCCTCCTGTGCGAGGCCGCCACGGCCTCGTCAATCGATACCGACCTGTACCGAGCGATCGAAGCGGCTCTGACACAGCGCTACCCGGGCACGCGCGTCGTCCCCGTCCTCTTCCCCGGCGGATCCGACCTGCGCGTCGCCCGCCGACTTGGCGGGGTCGGGTATGGCTTCGGCGCCGTGGACAGCGGGGCGAGCCTGGGACAGGTGTACTCCCAGCTCCACGCGCACGACGAACACATCGCCCTGGCGGACGTGCGCGCGACCGCCGAGGTGCTTGACGAGGTTGTGACCACCTACTTGACACATGTGTGACACATAATCAACCGGTGTTACAAATGACCGCCTGACGAGGATCCTTCCCGCCCCGTTTCTCCTGTGCATACCGTAGATGTCGGCACTACCGCCAACACCTAACACAAGGAGACACCGATGCACATCGCACGCATCCCACGAACAGCAGCCACCCTCGCCTCCGTCGCTGCCATGATGTGTGCGACCCTCGCGGCCTGTGCTCCATCTGGCGGCGGCGCGGCCCAGTCGGCATCCCGTGAAGGAACTATCGCGGTGGGCCTGCCAGGCTCCCTGTCCACGCTGGACACCGCCCACGAAACCGGCATCATCAACTACTACGTCGCGCAGGTCGTTTCCGAAGGCCTTCTCGCCGTGGGCAAGGACGGTCAGCTGATCCCCGCGATTGCGTCCGCCTATCACACTGACGACGCCCAGACCTGGGTCTTCGACATCCGACCCGATGCCCTGTTCCAGGACGGGAACCCCGTCACCATCGACGACGTCCTCTTCTCCATCGACATCGCCAAGGACCCCGACAAATCCCCGTCGTCCGCGGTCTACTGGCCCGCGGGCGTCCAGGCCGACCAAAGCGGCGACAACCAGATCACGATCACCCTGCCCGCACCCGCCGTCAACTTCGGGTGGACCGTGACCGCGAACGGCGGACTGTGGATCACCGAAAAGTCCTTCTACGAGGCCGCCGCCTCCTACGGGTCCTCGGCCGACCTCATCATGGGAACAGGCCCCTACAAGGCCGTGTCCTTCCAGCCCGACTCCAAGGCCGTCTTCGAAAAGAGCGGCACCTGGTGGGGCGGAGACACGCCCGCCCAGACCATCGAATTCGACTTCTTCTCCGACGAGAACGCGCGCTTCCTCGCGCAAAAGAACGGAACGATCGACATCGCCACCCAGCTGCCCATCGACCAGGTGTCGCAGTTCCAGGGTATTAACGGCGTGAGCGTCCTGACCGAGTCGGATCGCTCCTACGTGGGCCTCACCTTTGACCAGAACATTGAGCCCTTCGACGACATCCACGTGCGTAAAGCCATCGCCCACGCGGTCGATCGTTCCACCATCGTCTCCTCGATCCTCAAGGGGCAAGCGACGGTCGCGACGGGCATCGAGCCGCCGGACCAGCTGGGCAGCGAGATCGGCGAGCAGGCTGCCACGGATGCCCAGGCGGGCCTTCCCATCGACTCCTTCGACCTCGACGCCGCGCGCGCTGAGCTTGCCCAGTCCAAGGTGCCAGGTGGCTTTGACGCCGAACTGACCTACCCCTCCTCGATCCCGGACCTGGGTTCCGCGGCCCTCGCGCTCGCCGACAACCTCAAGCAGATCGGCATCAACCTCACCGTCACCTCCAAGCCGATCGAAGAATGGATCTCCGAGGTCGGTAGCGGCACGTACGGCCTGTCCTACATGAGCTACACCTCCACGACCGGCGACCCGGGCGAGGTGGCCGGATGGCTGCTCGGCCCCGACAACCCCGCACGCTACGAGAACCCGCAGGTCCAGGGGCTGATCGCCTCCCAGGCGACCCAGACCGACCCGAGTAAGCGCGTCGCCGACATCGTCGAAGCCGAGCGTATCGCCCAGGAGAACACGATCTACTCGCCGCTGTGGTGGGGCAAGACCTCGACGGCCTTCTCCTCACGCGTCACCCCGACGCAGTACACGCCCTACTTCTTCATGACCCCGTGGGCGTCCTCCCTGGAGCTGGCCAAGTAAATGCTGCGCTACATCCTCCGCCGCCTCGCAGGCGCGGCAGTGGTGCTCACCCTCCTGTCCTTCCTCGTCTTCTCGCTCCTGTACCTGGTGCCCGGAGACCCCGTGAAGATCCTGGTGGGCACGAGGCGCCTGACCCCCGAGGTCCGCCAGGCCGTGACCGCACGCTACGGCCTCGACGAGCCCCTCGTCGTGCGCTACTGGCACTGGCTGACCCGCGCCCTCACCGGCGACTTCGGGGACTCGGTGCGCTCCGCAACGCCCGTCACCGACGTTCTCGCCTCGCGCGTGTCACTGACCGCGTGGCTCACCATCGGCGCATTCGTCCTCGCCGTCGCCGTCGGCATCCCCCTCGGGATCGCTGCGGCACGGCGCCGGGGATCCTGGGTCGACCGGACAATCGTCGGCTGGTCGGTCGTCGGCGTGTCCGCGCCCGGCTTCGCCCTCGGCCTCGTCCTGCTCTACGTCTTCGGGCTCATGCTCGGGTGGTTCCCCGTCTTCGGCGAAGGCACCGGCCTCGTCGATACCCTGTGGCACCTCACCCTGCCCGCGATCGCGCTTGCGACCGGAATCGGCGCGATGCTCGTGCGCATCACCCGCGCGGCCGTCGGCGCCGAACTTCGCCAGGACTACGTGACCTTCGCGCGCTCGCGGGGAGTGCCCAGCAGGCGCATCACGGCCATGTACGTGCGAGGAGCCGCCCTGCCGATCATCACCTCGGCGGGACTGATACTCGGAACACTCTTCGGGTCCACGGTGCTCGTCGAGGAGGCGTTTTCTCTGCCCGGCCTCGGCCAGCTTCTCGCCGATTCCATCACCTACAAGGACGTTCCGGTCGTGCAGGCGATCGCTCTGCTGGTCGCGTTCGTCATCATCGCCGTGACGCTGATCGTCGACGTGGCCGCGTTTGCGGTTGATCCGCGTCAGACGATCGGTGCGGGGAGGGGAGCCTGATGGCGCTGTCGCTTTCTCCGCGTGCCCTGGGACGAGGCATTGGTTCCACCGCGCGTAAGATCCCCGGTTCGGTGGTCCTGTCCGTGGTGGTGCTTGTCGCTGTCGCGATCTGCGTGATTGTCCCGTCCGTCCTGGTTCCCGGCGCACTGGACCAGAACCTGGCTCTGGGAGTGAGTCCTGCGGGCACCCCCGGGCACCTGCTGGGCACCGACAAAGTGGGGCGCGACGTCCTCGCCCTGACAATCGCGGGTGCACGCTCGGCGGTCGTCGGGCCGATCGTCATCGCCGTGGGGTCTATGGTCGCTGGGCTGTTCTTCGGAATGAGCGCTGCGTGGCGCGGCGGACTGTGGGACACCTGTGTGTCGCGCTCCTGCGAGGTGCTTCTATCCCTGCCGGTCACTCTCCTCGCGATCGTCGTCGCGGGTGTGATCGGTGGCAGCTACTGGGTGACGGTCGGCGTGCTCATCGTGCTGTTCGCACCCTCGGATATTCGTATGATCCGCGCCGCGACGCTCGCTCAGAAGCCTCAGCCCTACATTGAGGCTACGCGCGTGCTGGGTCTGTCTGGCCCTCGTATCCTCACGGTCCATATCCTGCCGAACATCACGCCGATCGTGTGGGCGAACCTTTTCGTCAACATCGCATTCGCGCTCGTGTCCCTGTCCGGCCTGTCCTACCTGGGCCTCGGCGTCGGAGCGCAGGACGCCGACTGGGGTCGTCAGCTGGCGGACGGACGAGCCATTCTCGCCCAAAACCCCGCCGCGGCGGTGGCCGCAGGTCTGGCCATCATCGTCACTGCCACCGCGATCAACATCGCCGGCGACTGGTTCGCCGAGCGCAAGGAGCGTGACCAATGAGCACCGCGACCACACCTGAGCGCGGCGACGGCCTCGTGGCCTCGCACGTGAGCGTCACCGACCGCACCGGGCGAGTGATTGTCGACGACGTGAGCGTGACCGCCCGCACCGGGCGCACCCTCGTCATCGTGGGAGAATCCGGCGCAGGAAAGTCGATGCTCGCACGAACGCTGTGCGCCCTCACTCCCTCTGCGCTTGTTGCCAGCGGAACGGTGTCGCTGGGAGGAGAGACCTTCGACCTGGCGGCGGATCAAGCGCGCTTGAAGAAGCAGCGCGGGGGCGGCATCGTCTGGTTGCCGCAGGATCCGTTCACGTCGCTCGCGCCGACGCTCCCATGCGGTGAGCAAATCACGGCCGCGCGTACTGCGAGGCGTTCCGAGCGCGCTCAGCGTGCACGCGCGCTTCTCGCGGACGTCGGCCTCGACGCGCGCGTCGCTCGCTCGTACCCGCACGAACTCTCGGGCGGCATGCGTCAGCGAGTCGCCATCGCGGCGGCGCTCGACTCTGAGCCACGTGTCCTCATCGCCGACGAACCGACGACGGCCCTGGACGTCACGACGCAGCGTGACATTCTGACGCTGCTGACGCGCCTACATGACGATCACGCGATGACGCTCGTGCTGGTCACCCACGACCTGGCGCTCGCGCGTCAGTTCGGCGATGACGTCATCGTCATGAAAGACGGCCAGATCGTCGAAGAAGGTGCCGTCAACGAGGTCCTGGCCTCGCCGCGTCACGAGTACACGAAGCGTCTGGCGGACGCCGAACCACGAATCGACGGCCCCAATCCGCGTGAGGGAATGGCGACGCCAGTGGGCGCGGAAACCGTTGTCGAGGTGCGCGACCTGACCAAGGTGTTCCGATCCCGCAAAGAATCGCACGTCGCCCTCATGGATGTGTCCCTGGATATCGCGCGGGGAGAATCCATCGGTATCGTCGGCGAGTCCGGATCGGGCAAGACGACGCTCGCGCGCATCATCGTGGGACTCGAGCGCGCCGACTCTGGAACGGTTCGCGTGAACGCGCAGGCCGATCGGGGACCGGCCGTCGGCATCGTGTTCCAGAATCCCTATTCGGCTCTTAACCCCGCACGAACGATCGGGCAGACGCTCGCCGAAGCGGCGGCCGTCGCGGGGCGTCCGGCCAGCGATGTCGCCGAGCTGCTGGAGGCAGTCGAACTCCCGGCCGAGTATGCGAAGCGCCGTCCCGCACGCCTCTCGGGAGGAGAGCGCCAGCGCGTGGCCATCGCGCGTGCACTGGCGACGCGTCCACGTGTCCTCATCGCCGACGAGGCCGTTTCTGCCCTCGACGTGTCCGTGCAGGCCTCCGTCCTTGACCTGCTGACGCGCCTGCAGGTGGAGCAGGGCTTCGCTCTTGTGTTCATCACCCACGACCTCGCGGTAGCGCGCGCGATGTGCGACCGCCTGGTCATCATGAAGGGCGGCGTCGTCGTGGAGGAGGGGCGTACTGAAGAGATCCTGCACAATCCTTCCGAGGAGTACACGGCTGAGCTTCTGAGCGCCGTGCCCGGTCGGGAGGGGGAGCCCTCATGAGCATCGCTCCTGGACTCGTTCGGACACCCATCCCTCCTGGAGAGAACGCGCGCGATCAGCTGAAGGCTCTTGGTGTCCCCGATGCGCGCGCGGCGCGCTGGGGTGCGATGGGACCGGCAGTGTCGGCGACCCTATGGACGTACAGCGGGCACGCGCTCCTGGAAGCGCACCGGATGACGTCCGTCCACCGAACGATCGTGGATGCGTGTCTGCTCGACGGCAGCGAGGCAGGGGCGAGCACCATCGAGTCCGCTCAGTCCTGGGAGGTCCTTATCCAGGCCGTCCTCAATGCTGCTCCACACGCCCCGCTCATCAAGGCCGTGACCCGCGATGAGGGCTCCGTCTTCGAGGAGGCGCTTCGCTCCCACGGTTTCACTGCCTCGGGAGCGGTCGGCTCGCCGCTGTCCATCGAAGACGACAACGAGCACGGGCACGGCCGCGTGCGCGGTTGGGTGCGGTGGAACGCTCGTCCCCAAGCGATTCCCGCGTACGTGCGACAGAAAACCGACTTCACATGCGGCCCGGCAAGCGCGCTCATGGCCCTGGCGCACGCGAGCGGACACACCCCTCAGCAGGTGGGTCACGGCCTGCGCGAAGAAATGGACCTGTGGCGCGAATCGACGTACTCCCTCGGGGTGGGACCCTACGGCTTGGCAGCGGCGCTTGCCAGGCGCGGGCAGAGCGTCGAGGTGATCGTCACCCATGAGGGTCCGGTCGTCGGGCTCACGCGCGCGCACGCCGCATCGCCCGCGGCACGACGCGCTATTCACCGACAGCATGTAGACGAGGCCAGGGCACTGGGGGTTCGGGACCGCATCGGGCCCTGTAGCCTCGCCGATCTGCGTGCCGCCCTGGAGCAGGGGAACGGCGTTATCGTGCTGGTGGACCTGGAGGATTTTAACGGGGAGCAGACCCCGCATTGGATCTACGTGTGGGGGCTCTCGGGCGAGTCCGCGCTCATTCACGATCCCTGGAACGATGAGCAGTTCGGCGAAACCTGGGTCGAAACGTGGGCGGAGGCAATCGCCCTCGACCAGCTGTGGAAGTCAGCCCAGTGGGAGGAAGAAGAATCCGCCAGGGCCTTCATTGTTGTCCGCCGCTGAGTCTGTGCGCTCGCAGACGCATAACGAGGCTGGGGCCAGGTCGCGTATTCGTGCAACCCAGCCCCGGCCTCGTCAAGGAGAACGACGGAATCAGAGGACCATCGCCGCGATCCACCCACCGATCAACAGCGGAATGTTGTAGTGGATGAACTCGGGGATGACCGTGTCTCGCATGTGGTCGTGCTGACCGTCGATGTTCAGACCGGATGTCGGGCCGAGCGTCGAGTCGGACGCCGGCGAACCGGCGTCGCCGAGCGCGCCTGCCGTGCCGATGATCGACACGGTCGCGATGGGGGAGAAGCCGAGCGCCACGCACAGCGGCACGTAGATCGCTGAAATAATCGGCAGCGTCGAGAAGGACGAACCGATACCCATCGTGATGATCAGTCCGACCACGAGCATGATCATGGCGGCCAGCGCCTTCGACCCATTGAACATCGCGGAGGTCTGCTGGACGAGGGGCTCAATCTGGCCGGAGGCCTTGAGGACCGAGGCGTAGCCCTGTGCGGTGATCATGATGAGGCCGATGAGGCTCATCATCTTCATGCCGCCGCTGAACACATCGTCGGCCTGCTGCCACGGAACGACGCGCATCGCGAGCATCATGCACAGGCCCACCAGGGAACCCACGAGCAGCGGGTCGGCCTCGGAATCCATCTTGGTCATGACGGCCTGGATGACGAAGCAGGCGACGAGGGCAGCGACCGCGGCCCAGACCTTCTTCATGTCGATGGGCTTGTCGCTGTTGGAGCTGAACGAGGTCTCGCGCTGTTCGTACTCGCGCGGCTTGCGGTAGGAGACGAGCAGTGCGATTGCACAGCCCACGGCCATAGAGGCTGCGGGGATCGCCATGGCGGCCATCGGGTTGACGATGCCTTCAACCGGCAGGCCAGCATCCTCAATGTTCTTGTAGAGAATGTCGTGCAGGAAGATACGGCCGAAGCCGATCGGCACGAACATGTAGGTGGTGACGATACCGAAGGTGATCGCACAAGCGATCAGGCGGCGGTCCATCTTGAGTTCGTTCATGACGCCGATGAGCGGGGGCACCAGCAGAGGGATGAACGCGATGTGAATCGGGATGAGGTTCTGGCTCATCACGCCCATGACGAGGACGCCGCCGATGATGCCCCACTTGGCGGAGCGGGCCACGCGCGCCGAGTTCGACTCGTCAGCATTGCGCAGCTTTTTGATGATCCAGTTCGCCAGCAGGCGCGGCAGGCCCGAGTGGGCGACCGACATCGCGAACGCGCCGAGTAGGGCGTAGGACAGGGCGATCTTTGCGCCGCCGGCGAGGCCGTCCTGGAAGGCAACCATCGTGCCGGACATGCCCATGCCAGCGACCAGGCCGCCCACGAGGGAGGCCACGAAGAGAGAGATGACGACGTGCACGCGTGCGACGCTGAGGATCAGCATAACGAGCACGGAGAGCACGACTGCGTTGAAGAGCAACATGTGTGTTCCTGTGTTGAGGGTGCGCGGGTGCGCCAAATAAAGGGGAGGTAAGCCGCTGTGCGGCAGGTGGTGTCAGCCGAGATGGGAATCGGCGTGGATGGATGCGTCGACGGCACCTACCAGTGCGGTCGACAAACCACCTTCCTCGGCGGCCAGCAATCCTGCGATTGTGGTGCCGCCGGGGCTCGTCACCCGATCAATGAGTTGCGCGGGGATTGTGCCCGCCTCGCGCTCGGCGAGGAGCAGAGCAGCGGCTCCCGCCATCGCCTGCGCGGCAATCTCGACGGCGCTGTCCTTGGACAGGCCGTACTTGAGACCAGCGCGGGCGAACGAATCAACAATCTGGAAATACCAGGCGGGAGAGCACGAGGCCAGGGCCTGGAACACGGGGAAATAGTCCTCGTCGATGAGGATGGTGCGGCCCACCGAATCCATGAGGGATCGGACGGCTGCTACCTGTGCGTCTGTGGCGCGCGTGGCCGTCAGGGCGGTCATGGACTGCCCGACGGTGGCCGCGACGTTCGGCATGACGCGCACGAGCGGGATGCCCGCGCCGAAGTCAGTGGTGATCTGGTCGAGGGTGCGTCCTGCTGCCAGGGAGACGACGCAGACGTCGGGTCGGCCGACCACGATGGGGGAGATCTCCTTGACGACCGCGCGCTGATCCTTGGGCTTGACAGCCAGGATGATGATGTCGGCCTGGCGCGCCAGGGACGCGTTCGAGGACGCGGCGGTCGCACCGAGCTCGTCGGCGAAATCGCAGGCCTTCGCAGCCGTGCGGTTGGAGAAAACCAGTGTCGCAGGATCGACGCCGGACGCGACGGCACCGCGAGCGATGGCCTGGGCCATGGCTCCCGTTCCGATGAATCCGATACGCATCAGGGTCTCCCACGAGAGATTGGTTAATTGCGATGCAGTCTACTCCACTTTGCCGTTTCTTGGTGTAGTGGTCGCACTGTGAGACGAGGCCGAGGCGTGGTCTCCCGCATGGAGTCCCGCGCCCCGGCCTCGTGCCGACATCGTGGGTGTCAGCGCTTGCGCGTGCCGAAGATGGAGCGCGTGATCTCGCGGCCGGCGGTGCGCAGGACGGACCCGAGGACGTTTTCGACTTGGCGGGTGCGGCGTTCGGCGGCGCGCTGGCGGGCGGCCTCCTCCTTCTCCTGCTGCTTTTCAACCTGGCGGCGCAGCCGCTCCATTTCCTTCTGACGTGCAGCCTCTTCCTTGGCGGCGGCCTTCTCGGCCTCCTTGGCGGCGCGTTCGGCTTCCTTTTCGGCTTCCTTCTGCGCGCGTTCAGCTTCCTTGGCTGCCGCCTCCTGTGCGATGGCTTCCTCGCGGGCGGCCTGGGCCTCGGCGGCGCGGCGCTCGAGCTTCTCCTCGGCCGAGTCGGGGTTCACGGCGTCGCGGTAGCGGCCCATGATGACGCTGGACTGGTTGATACGCGCGATCGTGTCGGCGGACGCGGGGCCCATGACGGAGGCGGGCGCCCAGATGCCGACGGGCGTGACCGGGGTGGGATTACCCTTCGGATCCAGGACGGTGACGACGGCCTCGCCGGTACCCAGGGTCGTGAGGACCTCGTCGAGCTCGAGGGACGTCTTCGGGAAGGTCTGGACCGTGGCCTTGAGCTTCTTGAAGTCATCCGGCGTGGAGGCGCGCAGGCCGTGCTGGACGCGCGAACCGAGCTGTGCCAGGACGTCGGAGGGGATGTCCTTGGGGGTTTGCGTCACGAAGACGACGCCCACGCCCTTGGAACGGATGAGGCGCACGGTCTGGACGACCTGACGTTCGAACTCCTTGGTGGCGTCCGCAAACAGCAGGTGTGCCTCGTCGAAGAAGAACACGAGCTTGGGGCGCTCGACGTCGCCGACCTCGGGCAGGGTGGAGAAGAGGTTGGCGAGCAGGAACATGATGACGGCGCTGACCAGGGCCGGGCGCGAAGAAATGTCACCGACACCGAGCAGGGAGATGATGCCGCGGCCCGTCGAATCCATGCGCATGAGGTCAGCCGTGTCGAAGCCGGGGGCGCCGAAGAACTGGCCGCCGCCCTGGGACTCGAGCGCGGTCAGGGCGCGCAGGATGACGCCGGCGGTGGCCTTGGAGACGCCGCCGATCGTGGCCAGCTCGTCCTTGCCTTCGTCCGAGGTCAGGAAGGAAATGACGGCGCGCAGATCGGGCAGGTCCACGAGCTCGAGGCCCTGGCCGTCCGCCCACGCGAAAATCAGCTGGAGCGCCTGCTCCTGCGTCGTGTTGAGCGAGAGGGCGCGGGCCAGCAGGATCGGGCCGAAGTCGGAGACCTGGGCGCGAACGGGCACGCCCGGGAACTGCGAATCCGCCCCACCCAGACTCAGTAGCTCGACGGGGAACGAGGCGGGTGCCCAGTCCTGACCGTTGGCCGCGGTACGGCTCAGGAGCTTCTCGGAGCTGGCCCCGGCCTCGGCCAGGCCCGTCAGGTCGCCCTTGACGTCGCACAGGAGCACGGAGGAACCGTTCGCGGACAGGCCCTCGGCCAGGAGCTGGAGGGTACGGGTCTTGCCGGTACCCGTCGCGCCTGCGACCAGGAGGTGGCGGTTGAACATGGGCAGCGGCATCTTCGCGCTGACGCCGGGCACGCGCGCACCATTGTCGATGAGCGTGCCGATCGTGACCGCGGGAACGTCCCAGGAGTAGGCGCCCTGGATCTGGGTGGCGAAAGCTGACAGCTCGCCGCTCGGGGCGGGGGACGAGGCCGGGGTGGCCGCGGGTGCTTCGGCGGCGGGATTCTCGGGCGCGGGGGTGGCCTCGACGGCCTCCACCTGGCTGCGCAGCGCGTCAGCCGTCGCGCGGGCTTCTGCTGCCTGGGCGGCCTCCGCCTCAGCCTGTGCGGCGGGTTCCTGCGCGGCCGCGGATCCGGCTGCTTCGAGCTGGAGACGCAGGGCTTCGGCCTTCGCGCGGGCGGCCTCAGCCTCGGCGGCCTTCGCCGCGGCTTCCGCTGCGGCGAGCTGCGCCTTCAGATCCTCGATGTTCTCGCTCATGGTGTGGTCTTTCGGCTCTGGGCGCGGTGCGCCACTGTACTTCGACGTTACCGGAACAGTATCCCTTGGGACTGCAGTCCCATGCGAGTTATTCACGGCCGGGAGGGTGTGGGATTTGTCCACAACCCCTCGGCGCGCCGAGCGGTTATCCACAGGGGTCGGTTTTCGTGTGTTCTCCCCTCATACCTGGGGGCTAGCGTGCATGCATGAACGTGTCCCACTGGTTGGCTCGTCGGCGCATGGCGGCGCTGACAAAAGCCGTATATGACAGTGCCCTCACTGAGGATGACGAACCTGCCGAACCGAGCGTCGTCCGCTTCCTCCCCGGCGGGGTGAGCGTCGCCGCCCTCGTCGTCGTGGTCGTGCTCATCGCATCCGTGGGCGCATGGAGGCACGCGGCCACGCAAGAACGCGCCGACAGCCTCGTCCAATCCTCCTCAGAGCGACAGGAAAGTGGGGCCACGGCGCCTACTGCTCCTCCAGCCGCGTCCGCACCCCCGTCCGTGTCGGCGCGGGACCAAGCCACAGACGTTGTTGTCTACGTCTCCGGAGCGGTTGCCTCTCCCGGAGTACTTACCCTTCCCGCCTCCTCCCGCGTCATCGACGCCATCACCGCAGCGGGAGGAGCTCTCCCCGAGGCCGACCTTGAGTCGATCAACCTCGCACGCATCCTGGTCGATGGTGAGCAGATTCGGGTCGGCGTCGCAGGGGAGTCACCGCCTCCCGCGTCATCCGAAGGAGGCACATCTGCGGGAGCCTGCGTCCGCCTGACGACAGCTACCGAAACAGACCTCCAGACGCTACCCGGCATCGGACCCGCACTCGCCAAGCGCATCATCACCTACCGATCCACGCACCCACGCCTGACATCCGTCGACGAGCTCGACGACGTCCCCGGCATCGGCCCCTCACTCATCGAGAAGATACGACCCGGAGTGTGCGCATGAACGACTCACAATGCGCTCCCCGCATGATCGACCTGCGCCTCGCACCCGCAGCCGCCGCCACCTGGGGTGCCACCTGGTGGGCGACGGGACACCGCGCGCCCTGGGAGAGCATCGGCGCGTGTGCCCTCCTCGCCCTCGCCTGCGCCGCCTCCTACTCGTGCTCGAGGCGAGGCCGACGCGCCCCCCGCCACGCCCTCACCCCACCCGGATCAATCCGCCTCAGCCTCGCACTGATCCTCGCATGCGTGGCCTGCGCGCTCGCGGTCGGATCCGTCGCGCGCAGGCAATACGACGCAGACCCTGCACGCGCCGACTCCGGACCCATCCACGCGCGCGTTCGCCTGCAAACCGACCCAGCCCCGCCTTCGTCCGGATTCTCTGCCACGCGACACGCCCACGCGCGCATCGAGGCCGTCGCAGCGGGGGAGGAATGGATACCCTCCCACGCGACCGCGCTCGTGAACGCTCCCGGGTGGGACAGCGGTGCGCGCGGCGACATCTACGAGGTCTGGGGGAGCCTGGACGCCACCTTCGCAGCCGACGCGCCATCGGTGGGCACGATACGCGTCAGACGATCCCGCTTGATCGAACGACCCGGTGGCCCATCCGCCTGGATGCGCTCCACCCACCAAGCCTTCGCCCGCGCATGCTCCTCCCTGCCCAGGGATGCGCGCGCCCTCGTGCCCGGCATGGCAATCGGGGACGACCGAGGCATGCCCGCAGACCTCGCCCAAGCCATGAAAACGACCTCCCTCACCCACCTCACCGCCGTTTCCGGATCCCACATCGTCATCATCCTCGCCACCGTCACCCTCGTCGTCCCCGCACGAAAAACCCTGCGCCTGACAGCAACCATCCTCGTCCTGGGCACAATCCTCACCCTCGTCGGCCCCGAAGCCTCAGTCCTCCGCTCCGTCTGCGTCGCCGCCGTCGCCGCCCTCGGACTCATCCTCGGACGCGACGGCCAATCCATCGCCGCCCTCTGCGCCGTCGTCATCGCGACGCTCCTCATCGACCCCTGGGCCGCCCGCTCCTACGGCTTCGCACTCTCCGTGCTCGCCGCGCTCGCGGTTGTCGGCCCGTCGTCTGCGCTCATTCGTCGCTCGCGCCGACGCATTCGCGGGGATACGCGCGCGGGGCGGGTGCTGCGTCGCGTCGTGGAGATGGTCTGTGTGCCCGCCCTCGCGGAACTCGCGACAGCACCCCTCATCGTGTCACTCTCCGGAACCGTGCCGGTGTGGGGGATTATCGCTAACGTCGTCGCCGAGCCCGCCGTTCCCATCGCGACTATCGCGGGGATTACGGGTGCTCTCCTCACCCCGCTGAGTATCCCAGTAGCCTCGGCGTGCGCCCGCGTTTCCTCGTGGGCGACCGCGTGGATCGCAGGAACAGCGCGCTTGTGCGCGAATCTGCCTGGAAACGGTGTGGCCGTGCCCGGCGGGGCCTCGACCGTTGTAGGCATCTATGCCTGCTGTTGCTGCGGATGGCTCGCGTGGAGGGCGTGGGTGCGGTGGGGAGCTCCGCGCATTGACGGCAGTGAAACGTCAGCGCAGGAGTAAGACGCCACTGTGGGGTGCCGTCAAACCGTCGTGACACCTGCCACGACTATTGTCCGCCATGGGCAAAGAGGGACGCAGATGGGGCCGCCGAGTGGCAGACTTAGGGAGTTACTATCACAGCGGAAAGGCAGGAAGACGTGGCAGCACGCGGTTCGCGCCCGGCGGCCCCAGCCGAGATAACGCTGGCACCCATCGTGTTGATCAAAGGCCCCGAAGGCCTCCTCGTTGACCGTGCCCTCGACCGGCTGCGCGCCCTCGCCCACGAGGCCGACCCCAACCTCGAACGCACCGACATCAACGCGGCGACCTACCAGGCCGGACAGCTCGACGTGATCGCCTCGCCCTCGCTCTTTGGCGAATCCCGCATGGTCATCATCCGTGACCTCGAGACCATGAGCGACGCACTCGCGAACGACCTCATCGCCTACTGCGCGGCCCCCGCCCCCGACGTGTGGATGTTCCTGGCCCATCCCGGTGGAAACGCCCGGGGCAAGAAAGTCATCGACACGATCACCAAGGCCAAATGGCCCGTAATCCCCGCCGATCCGCTGAAAAACGACCGTGACAAGCTGGCCCTCATCGCCTCCGACGTGCGGGCCGCGCGTCGGCAGATGGACACCGAGGCCCAGCAGGCACTCGTGGACGCGCTGGGTAACGACCCTCGCGCGATGGCGGGCGCACTGGCGCAGCTTCTCTCCGACGTGAGCGGACGCATCACCTTGGAGGACGTACGTCGCTATCAGTCAGGGCGCGTCGAGGCCACGGGATACGACGTGGCCGACGCGGCCGTCGCGGGGAACTCCGCGAAGGCGCTCACGCTCGCCCGGCACGCGTTCGCGACCGGCATCGCCCCGCAGCTGCTCGTGACCGCCCTGGCCATGAAGTTCCGCGCCATGGCGAAAGTATCGATCGGTGGATCGGCATCCGCGTTGAAGATGGCCCCCTGGCAGGTGGACCGAGCGAGGCGTGAGCTGCGCGGCTGGTCCGACGCCTCGCTGGCAGGGGCCTTCGGCGCCATCGCCATGGCAGACGCCGAAACAAAGGGTGCGTCGCGGGACCCGCAACGCGCTATCGAAAAAGCAATTATCACCATCTGCAGGCTGCACGGGCGCTGAATGCGCGCTTCGGCCTCGTCTATCGGACGCCCGTAGGGAGTGAAGAGGAGATACATGAAAACCATCCGCACGCTGGTGGGGAGGCTACGCGAGTTTAAGACCGCCTCGATCCTGACCCCGCTGTTCATCATCGGGGAAGTGGTCCTCGAGTGCTTGATCCCGCTTACCATGGTTTCGCTTGTGGATGCACTCGACGGCGTATCCCTGAGCCCCGTCATGCGCCTGGGCCTGATCCTGACTGGGCTGGCCTTCGCCTCGCTTGCCTGCGGTATCCTCTCCGCGCGCTTCGCGGCGACCGCCTCGGTGGGCCTGGCGAAGAACCTGCGCCAGGATCTCTTCTTTAAGGTGCAGGACTTCTCGTTTGCGGACATTGACCGCTTCTCCACGTCCTCCCTGGTCACCCGCATGACCACGGATGTCACCAACGTGCAAAATGCCTTTGGCATGCTTATCCGCATCGCTGTGCGTGTGCCCCTCATGATCGTCTTCTCGATCGTCATGGCGTGGCGTATCAACGTGCAGATGGCTCTCATCTTCCTCGGCATGGTGCCGGTGCTCGCCATCATCCTGGCAGCCATCGTGCTCATCGCCTTCCCGATCTTCCGCCGTATTTTCAAGAAGTACGATGCCCTGAACAACTCCGTCCAGGAGAATGTCGCGGCGATCCGCGTCGTGAAATCTTTCGTGACCGAGGACTACGAGACCACGAAGTTCCGCGCGGCATCTCAGGATGTACGCAAGGACTTCACGAACGCTGAAAAGCTCATCGCGCTCAACAGTCCCGTCATGATGTTCTTCGTCTTCGCGGCAATCGTGGCCGTCGACTACGTTGGCGCATCGATCATCATCAACTCGGGTGCGACCGAGCTGACGAAGGGCGGGCTCACCGCCCTCATCACCTACGGCATCCAGATCCTGACACATATGCTGATGCTCGCCTTCATCTTCGTCATGACGACGATGGCCGCAGAGTCCGCGCACCGTATCGCCGAGGTTCTCAACCACGAGCCGTCGCTGACCTCGCCCGAGAACGGCGCGACCGATGTTGCGGATGGTTCCGTCGTCTTCGAGGACGTGTCCTTCAAGTATTCGGCGAGCGCCGAAGAAAACGCCCTGTCTGACATCAATCTGCGTATCGAATCCGGATCGACGCTCGGCATCGTGGGCGGCACGGGCTCCTCCAAGACCTCGCTCATCCAGCTGATCTGCCGCCTCTACGACGTCTCCGAGGGATCCGTGAAGGTCGGTGGACGCGACGTGCGCGACTACGACCTGAGCGCTCTGCGTGACGCGGTTGCCGTCGTCCTGCAGAAGAACGTTTTGTTCTCCGGCACGATCAAGGAGAACATGCGTTGGGGTAACCCCGAGGCCACCGACGAGCAGATCGAGCATGCGTGCAAGCTCGCGCAGGCCGACGAGTTCATCCAGCAGCTGCCCGGGGGCTACGACTACGTGATCTCCCGAGGTGGCAGCAACGTGTCGGGTGGCCAGAAGCAGCGCCTGTGTATCGCCCGTGCACTGCTGAAGAATCCCAAAATCCTCATCCTGGACGACTCGACCTCCGCGGTGGATACGAAGACCGACTCGCTGATTCGCAATGCTTTTGAGACCGAGATCCCGGGCACGACGACGATCATCATCGCCCAGCGCCTCTCCTCGGTGAGCCATGCCGATCAGATCATCGTCCTGGACGACGGTCGTATCACGGAACGTGGCACTCACGAGGAGCTGATGGCAGCGGGCGGCGAGTACCGAGAGATCTACGATTCCCAGAACGCCGCGAGCGAAAGCGAGGTGGCCTGACATGGCACGCACGCGCAACTCCCGAATCGACGACGCTGACAAGCTCGAGGGTATTGAACGTCCCTTCGGCCGCTTGATGGCCTACGTCTTCCGGCACTATCCGGTGCGCATCTGCCTGACGATTGTGTGCATCATCCTCGCATCCGTGGCCTCGGCCGTCGGCTCAATCTTCATGCAGCAGATCGTCGACAACGTCGTGACCCCGGGCCTGGAGAGCGGCTTCGACGCGGTGCGAGGAACCCTGGTACGCCTCGTCATCACGATGGCTGTCATCTTCGGTGTCGGCGTTATTGGCAGCTTCATCTACACGCGTGCCATGGCGATCGTGACGCAGGGGACACTCAAGCACATGCGTGACGACATGTTCGACTCGATGGAGCGCCTGCCCCTGCGATTCTTCGACACGCACCCGCACGGCGCGATCATGTCGACCTACACGAACGACACGGACGCGATCCGCCAGCTGATCGGCCAGTCGATCCCGACGCTCATCCAGTCGGGCCTGACCATCATCGTGCTGGTTGGCACGATGCTCTACTACTCCGTGTGGCTGTTCCTCGTTGTGCTCCTCGTGGGTGCGCTCATGGCCTTCCTGACCGGCAAGCTTGGAGGCCTGTCGGGCCGCTTCATGAAGGCCCAGCAGGCGGCTCTCGCTGACGAAGAAGGCTTCATCGAAGAGATGATGGACGGCCAGAAGGTCGTCCAGGTCTTCAACCACGAGCAGGATGCCAAGGATGAATTCGTGGAGTTCAACCAGAAGCTCTTCGAATCCTCGCAGAAGGCGAACATCTACGGCAACGTGCTGATGCCTGCCCTGGGCAACATCGGCAACATCATGTACGTCGTCATCGCCATCGTCGGCGGCGTCATGATCTTGGAACAGACGCCGAACATCCACCTTGTCGGCGTCGACGTGATCACGGTCGGCGTGGTCGTCTCCTTCCTGGGCATGGTCCGTAACTTCTCGCAGACCATCGGCCAGATGTCCATGCAGGTTCCCATGATTGCCCTCGGTATGGCGGGTGCGGGCCGCGTTTTCGCGCTCATCGACCAGAAACCCGAGGAGGACGAGGGCTACGTGACCCTCGTGCGTGCGCGCGAGCTGCCCGACGGCACGCTCGAGCCGACCGAGGAACGCACGGGAATCTGGGCGTGGCGCCATCCTCACCAGGCCGACGGCACCGTCACCTACACGCGCCTGCGCGGCGAGCTGGTCATGGAGGATGTCGACTTCTCCTACGACGGTGAGAAGCAGATCCTGCATGACATCTCCCTGTGGGCCAAGCCCGGCCAGAAGATCGCCTTCGTGGGCGCGACGGGTGCCGGCAAGACGACGATCACCAACCTGATCAACCGCTTCTACGACATCGATGACGGCAAGATCCGCTACGACGGCATCAACATCAACAAGATCCACAAGCCGGACCTGCGCCGCTCGCTCGGCGTCGTCCTGCAGGACGTCAAGCTGTTCACGGGCACGGTCATGGAGAACATCCGCTACGGCCGTCTGGACGCCACGGACGAGGAATGCATCGCCGCCGCGAAGCTGGCCAATGCGGACTCCTTCATCCGACGCCTGCCCGAGGGCTACGACACGATGCTGACGGGCAACGGTTCGAACCTCTCGCAGGGCCAGGCTCAGCTCCTGTCGATCGCGCGTGCCGCTGTGGCTGATCCACCGGCGATGATCCTGGACGAAGCGACCTCCTCGATCGATACGCGTACTGAGGCACACGTGCAGCAGGGCATGGATAACCTCATGGAGGGGCGCACGGTCTTCGTGATCGCCCACCGCCTGTCGACGGTTCGTAACTCGGACGCGATCATGGTCCTCGACCACGGTCGCATCATCGAGCGCGGCAGCCACGACGATCTGATCGCGCAGAAAGGCGTGTACTACCAGCTCTACACGGGTGCCTTCGAGCTCGAGTAGGCGCTGGCGGATTGCAGCAATGCCCCGGCCTCGTTTTGAACTGCGCCCCGAAACTTGGACGCGTTTAATGGTAGCCGTTATGCGGCTTCCTGTAGGGCCTGATCCCGGTATTC
>NZ_JASONN010000287.1:0-276 GCF_030217285.1 Pauljensenia sp. UMB3104
CGGCATAGCAATCACAGCGGTGGAGCCAAATTTATCTTTGACCCAAAGTAAGACCAGAACCGCGATCGCGGCGGTGATCAGGGTATTGATCAAGTCCCCGGTTCCTGCACCGATATAGGCCTTGGCTTCAGGGTTATATTGAATAACCCCCGAGCCCACGAAACTGGCTCCAGCAGTCACCATGACTTGCATGGGCTTGAAGCCAAATTGCATGGCGATTAAGGCCCCAATCAAAAGCGGGGTAGCTAATTGGAAAATTACGGCAATTTGAGAAAT
>NZ_JASONN010000288.1:0-276 GCF_030217285.1 Pauljensenia sp. UMB3104
ACTCTGATGATGGGAGGGATTGGGGGCAGGAGGAGAAGGGGACGACCAAGGATGAGATGGCTGGATCATATCACCGAGTCAATGGACGTGAGTCTGAGTGAACTCCAGGAGTTGGTGATGGACAGGGAGGCCTGGCGTGCTGCGATTCATGGGGTCGCAAAGAGTCGGACACGACTGAGCGACTTCACTTTCACTTTCAAAGGTAGTATTTCAACCAATGAAATTCATTAATTGCTTAGGGAAGACATGAGAAGACCCATGTATATTCAAAAGATG
>NZ_JASONN010000289.1:0-275 GCF_030217285.1 Pauljensenia sp. UMB3104
TCTGCAAGTTGAACAATGTGGGATTCAAGCAGCTCTCGCAAAAATAGGCACAAAGCTCTAAGTGCTTCGAAGTTCTCTTCAGGAGAAGTCTCATTCTTTTTGAATGGATTAGGTGCATGGAGGATCGCGCTGACAAGACCAAAACTGCGTCCGACTTCGGATTCCTGGAGTCCAACTTCCGGTCGTACGCCTTGCCCCACAGTTCCATCATGGGTAACATATCCGAACGAACATGGCCAATAGTTTGGATTAAGCTCCTTCAAACGTTTTCGCAT
>NZ_JASONN010000290.1:0-275 GCF_030217285.1 Pauljensenia sp. UMB3104
GTGTGCTGGCCGTAGCAGCTGTGGTCCTGGCAGGCTTTTTGGGATACCGCTGGTCACAGCAGCAGTACTATGCGATTGGCGAGGACGGGGCGGTCGCCATCTACCAGGGAATTCCTCAGACGCTGGGGCCGTGGGCCTTTTCGCACCGCGTGGAGGTCACCTCTATTTCGCTGGCTTCCCTCGATAACGTGGATCGTGAACGACTGCAGGAACCTGTCACCCGTTCCTCACGCGAGGAAATCGACGCATATATTGCGCAGCTGGCACCCGTGAGT
>NZ_JASONN010000291.1:0-275 GCF_030217285.1 Pauljensenia sp. UMB3104
ACCTGGATGGATGGGATGGCGCCGACTGTGATACGGGGACGAACGCTGCGGCCACGATGGCTGCCCTCGCCGCGGCGATGGACTCCCTCGAACCCCGTGCCCACCTGCGCGTGGCGCTTGAGGCCGGTGTTGAGACGATCATCCGTCGAGGCCTTGGGCACAGCGGCCTTGCGCTCGGTGCGCTGTTTGAAGCGTGGGCTGGTGCCCTCGGGGACGAGCACAGGGTGACTCCTCTTGTGGCGCGCCGCATGCTGGCGGCATCCCTGACGCCCGTT
>NZ_JASONN010000292.1:0-275 GCF_030217285.1 Pauljensenia sp. UMB3104
CAGGGGCGAACGGTCATCGTCATTGCGCACCGCCAGGCTGTCGTTGCGGCAGCAGACCATGTCATTACCGTCTCGGCGCAGGCAGCAACTGCTCAGGATGCCGAGGAGTACCCCATCCTCACGCAGATTGAGCAACTGGAAGACCTGAGCGTGACGCTGCCCGGATTCCTCGACGAATCGGAGGCGGTGAAATGATCCTGTTTCTGACGCAAAAAGAACGGCGCGCTGTGCGCCGCGTCATCGACCTTCTGGATGTCGATAAGAAGAACTTTATT
>NZ_JASONN010000293.1:0-275 GCF_030217285.1 Pauljensenia sp. UMB3104
CGCAATCTGTTCTCAACGCACCCGTCAATGGATGAGCGTTGCGCGCGCCTCGAAAAAATGGCCGGCTACTGACCCTCTTCCTGTTTGCGCAACGGGCGGAACGAGGTCGCATCTGCTCGCCCAACGTGCATCACACTTGGGTGAAAGTCGTCACATGGACTGTATAAGGCGGGCGGGGTGGGAGCATTCGCTTCCACCCCGCCCGGCCTCGTGAATCGAAAAATCAGCGGTAGTTCACGAACTGTAACGCGACATCAATGTTCTCGCCGGCCGGG
>NZ_JASONN010000294.1:0-274 GCF_030217285.1 Pauljensenia sp. UMB3104
GCCCTCACCCATGACGTAAGGCAGGTGACCGAAGCGAGGCATGAACTTGGCGATGCCGAGTTCTTCGAGTGCGCGATAGAGAACAATCTGGCGCGGGGTGGAGGACAGCAGGTCTTCGCCACGCAGAACGTGCGTGATCTCCATCAGTGCATCGTCGACCGGGTTCACCAGCGTGTAGAGCGGGTGGCCGTTGGCACGCACGATGACATAGTCCGGCACCGAGCCGGCCTTGAAGGTGATCTCACCGCGGATCAGGTCCGTGAACGTGATGTCC
>NZ_JASONN010000295.1:0-274 GCF_030217285.1 Pauljensenia sp. UMB3104
CCAAAGCTATATCAATGAGTTACTTGAAAAAGGCTTGGCTTACAAATCATATGTGACGGAGGAAGAGCTGGCAGCAGAGCGTGAGCGTCAGGAAGCTGCTGGAGAAACACCTCGTTACATCAATGAATATCTGGGAATGTCTGAAGATGAAAAAGCAGCTTATATCGCAGAGCGTGAAGCAGCAGGCATTGTTCCAACAGTCCGTCTTGTGGTCAATGAATCTGGTATTTACAAGTGGAACGATCTTGTCAAAGGTGAGATTGAATTTGAAGGT
>NZ_JASONN010000296.1:0-274 GCF_030217285.1 Pauljensenia sp. UMB3104
CACGGTCTGCGCGGAACTTCGCCAGGATTGCGATGCCCCATGCTCCACCTTCGGCGGCGCTCTTTCCAACCGCAACGGGCACACCCAAAGCGCCAGCCATCAACTGCTGCGCGACGATCGGTGTCTTGAACAGGCCACCGTGAGCGAACAAGCGGTCCACCTGGACACCCTCGTCCTCAGTCAGAATGTTCATGCCCAGGCGCAGCACGGCGAACGGCGTCATGAGCTGTGTGCGCATGAAGTTTGCCAGGTTGAATGTGGAGGCAGGCGGGTT
>NZ_JASONN010000029.1:0-21469 GCF_030217285.1 Pauljensenia sp. UMB3104
GGAACGCATCAAATCCGGGGACGCCTGGGATAACGCCTCGCCAAGCAGGCCAGCAGGGTCGATAATATGAGGAGCGGGTTAAGGGTCAAAATGTGTGTCCGGAATCGCGGATTTTCACGGATTGACCTGTAGGTTTCCGGAAAGTATATGCTCCGGAAGCATATATCTAGCCCCCGACGGGAAATCCTCGGTGTGGCAGCCGTGATGTGCTATGCGCGGCGTGGTGTGGTGTCGCAATGTCGAAGAACCAACCACGCTGCCACTGCGGCGGTGAAATGAAACGCAACGGCACCACCAGCAAAGGCACCACCAGATGGCGCTGCAAACAATGCGGCGCCTCCAGCGTCAAACGTCGAAACGACATCACCAACGCGGCAGTGTTCACCCAGTTCATCGAGCATTGCACCACCGCAATATCACTCGACGACCTAGCCAAACGAAACGGTGTTAGCCGCGCCACCATGAAGCGGCGCTTCAAGTGGTGCTGGCTCGTTGATGTGCCTGACCCCACCGCCGGCCACCACAAGCGGATCTACGACCAGGTATTTCTCGATGGCACCTACACCGCCGGTGGCTGCCTGATCGTCGCGGCGACCATCGACCACGTGATCGCCTGGCACTGGTGCAAACACGAAACCACCCGCGACTACCAACTGCTGCTTGAACGCATCGAAGCCCCACTCATCGCCGTCATCGACGGCGGCCAAGGCGCATACAGCGCAATCAAAAAGTGCTGGCCGACTACGAAAATTCAACGCTGCCTCGTCCACGCCCAACGCGTGGTCCGCCGCTACACCACCACCAACCCACGCACCGATGCCGGGCGCACCATCTACCGACTTGCGCTGAAACTGACCCGGATCACCACACTGGATGAAGCCGCCGCGTGGGGTGTGCAACTGCACGAGTTTTCAACGATCTACCGGGAATGGATGAACGAGAAAACCATGATCAAAGACCCCAAAACAGGTGCATGGACCCGCGTGTAGACCCACCACAACGTGCGCAAGGCCTACAACAGCCTCAACCATCTTTGGCGGTCCGAGATGCTGTTTGTCTACCTCAACCCGCCAGCAGGAGTCCTTGCGCCCGAGCGGATCAAATCCACCACCAACAGCTTAGAAGGCGGCATCAACGCCCAGCTCAAACTGCTCGCCAGAACCCACCGCGGCAGATCAGGCGAACGACAACGCCGCATGCTGGATTGGTGGCTCTACTTAAAAACGGAACTGCCTGACGATCCAGTACGAATCGCCAGGCAGTCCGACTGGGGCCAGGGCCAACTCGCCAAAGTATCCACCCTGACCCAAACCGAGAACCAAGCCGACCACGAAACAGGACGCCCAGCCCTCTACGACAACGCTATCGACACCGACTACACCCACTCAATCGGCATTCAAAAAGGCCAAATCTAACCCCCGCGACACGCCGAGCCAGACACACATTTTGACCCTTAACCCGCAGATCCCGAAGGATCTGCGGTTTCATCGTGCGCGAGGGGGGAGTTGAACCCCCACTCCATCACTGGAACACGGACCTGAACCGTGCGCGTCTGCCTATTCCGCCACTCGCGCGTACCCAGAAAGAATAGGGGTATCACGCCCTCCACGTCAAATCAGCACCGTATGACCCAGGGCACAGACATGAGTGCACCGCCCACAAAACGCTGCAATCTCAGCGAAAACAGCGGCAACAACCTACAGCATCAACCGGCACGCAACGATGCCAGCGACACCCAACAGGCTCGCAGCGATGACAGCGACATCCACCCAGCCGAGCCGCACGCGCGCGCCACGGACCGCGCCGTCATGCGCCTCGATCGCCCCGCGCATGGACATGGCCCGCCCGGTTTCGGCGGCGCCGCGTGACGTGGCGGACAGGATCGCGGTGATGACGTCGACGCTCAGGCGCGCATAGCCGCGCAGCGACAGGGTGGCCACATCCTGGCCGAGACGCAGCTTGGCGGTATCGAGCACCGCCTGCGCTTGGTCACGCAGCATCGGCAGGCCTCGCAGGGCGGAGGCCATGACGAGCGACCACTGATCGACCGGCGCACCCAGGAGCCGCAGCGGCGTGAGGAAGAAGCGCAGCGCGGCGGCGAGCGCCGCGGTCGGCGTTACCCACGCGATGAGGCCCGACCCCCACAGGACGACGAGCGCCAGGGTAGAGACTCGCAGGAACAGCTCGAGTCCATCGCCCAGCCAGGCGCCGATGCAGCCGCCAATAAATCCGGAGATCATCCACAGGGGTGGGCGCGGCGCGACGCTGAGAGGCAGGCGGATAATCAGCGACGCGACGACGATGAGGCCACCGACGATCGCGAGCGTCGACCAGCGCGGCGAGAGGATCACGCACGTGGTGAGCACGGTCCAGCAGGCGATGAGGGTGCCGGGCCAGGCGCGCGACAGCGGCGTCGCCCAGGGCAGGGGTCGAGGCAGGGTGAAGCCCGTGCTTCGCCGCGGCTTCGCGCGCGGGATTCCTTCGCCGAGGCCGGGAGGGGTCCTCGAGAACCGGCCCTCGCTGGCGCCACCGCCGGGGCCGGTAGCCCCGCAGGCGGAGTGCGGTTCGATCATGAGAGCACCCCCTCGGCGAGGTGGCCGTGGGTGTCGCACAGGGAGTCCATGCCTTCGAGGTCGTGGGAGATGACGAGGATGGATAGGCCCGTCCGGCGCCGCTCGTCCAGGACGGAGATGAGCAGGTCGCGCGAGGCCGCGTCGAGGCCCGCCATGGGCTCGTCGAGGATGAGAACGCTCGGGTGCGAGGCGAGCAGGCCGGCGAGGGCGACGCGGCGCATCTGCCCTCCGGAGAGGTCGTCGATGCCGCGCGACGCGAGGGCGGGGTCGAGGCCGACGAGTTCCATGGCCTCGGCGACGATGCGGTCGCCCGCCTCGCGGGTGATCGCGCCCTTGCGGTGGGCGGAGCCGGTGCCGACGCGCGGACCGTAGCCTGCGGCGGCGAGGATGTCGGAGCGCACGGAGGGGCGCTGGAGCTGGAGGCGCGCGAATTGCATGGAAAGAGCGACATCGCCGACGCAGCGTTCCATGGGGCGCCCGCCGAGGGTGACGCGCCCCCAGGTGGGCACGAGCAGGCCGGTGAGGACGCGCGACAGCGTCGTCTTACCCGAGCCGTTATCCCCGGTGATGAGCATGGCCTGGCCGGGGTCGAGGATGAGGCTGACGTCGCGCAGGACCGGCTTCTCCCAGGGGGTGCCGAGGTCGTAGGTATGAGCAACACGGTCGGCCCACAGGTGGTCGGCGTTGATGAGGGCGGGCGCGCCCGCCGCGGAGGACACAGGCAGGCCCGACGCTGCGGGGGCGGGGGAAGCGGGAGGATCCCCGGCCTCGTCAATGAGAACCCGATCCGCGGCGGCGCTCCCCTCCCCCGCGCGACGGTCGGAGACGATGCGCCCGCTACGAATCGTGATGACACGGTCGGCGCGCGCGCTTTCGGCGGGGTCGTGGGTGATGTGGACGACGGCGATGCCGCGCTCGGGCAGGGAGGCGAGGAGGTCGAGCATCTCGGCGCGGCCCGCGCGGTCGATCATGGCGGTGGATTCGTCGGAGATGAGCAGGCGCGGGGAGCGCGCGAGCGCGCCCGCAAGCGCGAGGCGTTGGAGCTGGCCGCCGGAGAGGGAGCGCGGGTCGGCGTCGGCGAGGCCGGAGAGGCCAACACTGGCGAGCAGCTCGTCGAGGTCGAGGTCGGCGATCTGCGTGGCGCTCATGCCCCAGGTGACGTCTTCGGCGACACTCTGTCCGAGAACGAGGAGTTCGGAGCGCTGCCCCACGAGAGCGGTCCCGCCGACAGCCCCGAGGACACCGCCACCCTGGCGCGTCCCAGAGCCGGGTTCGGCGCCCGCGAGGAGGAGGGCGAGGGTGGATTTACCCGACCCGTTGTGTCCGACGACGACGGTGTATTCGGGCCGCTCGAAGCTGAGGGTGACACCGCTCAAGGCGGGGTGGTCGGCGCCCGGGTAGGTGAAGTCGACGTCGGTGAGGGTCAGGGGCAGGGGGGACGAGGCCGGGGCCTCGGCGCGCGAATCCGCGGAGCGGGCGGTCGCATCCAGGAGTGGGTCCCAGCCCGCGTCGAGGGAGATGCGGCTGAGGATCGCACCGAGGAGCCAGCGGGCGGCGAGGACCAGGAAGGCCACGCCGATGAAGCGGGTGATAGGGATCCAGATCCACCACCAGTCGACGAACCATTGGCCGAGCTGGTGGCCCGCGTCGACGAAGCCGCCGGAATGGGGGATGTGGCCGATGAGCTTAAGGAAACCGTCGAGGGTCTTTTGGATGCTTTCGAGGCCGAGGGTGCGCAGGTCGGACAGGATCCAGAAGGCGATGCCGGTGCCGATGCCCCACAGGACGCCGAGGCCGGCGGCGACGCCGGAGACGGGGAGCCAGGAGGCGCGTTTCTTGTGGAGGAAGCCGATGATGAGGCCGACGAGGGCAGCTTGGAAGGAGCGGCCGGCCGTGGCGACGCCGCCGACTGCGACGGCGAGGAGGATCGTCGAGGCGAAGTCTGCGACCGCGGCTCGGGGCCGGTGCGTGAGGGAGACCATCGCGAGGGGGACGGCCGTGGCAACCTGGAAGAGGAGCTGAAAGACGGGGGTCACGGCGGCGATGAGGCCGAAGGTGACGGCCAGGCCCGAGAGCGCGCCAGCGGTCGCCACCTCAACGGGGGTGAGGCGGGGGACATCGCGCGCGGATGAACTCATATGTCTAGTCTCCCAGGCCCCGCCCACATCTGCGACCGCCGGACCGGGGTAGCTCGTCTCAATGCAGCGCGAAACCCGACAGATGCCCAACACCTCCAAGATTTTAAAGTAATTAGTTGTTGACAAACATGTTCTACATCACTAGGTTTACTCACTAAGTCCATTCGACACAGGAGTCACAATGACAAGCCCAACACCGCAGCACGGCCTTGAAAACAACACGACAGACAGCACCCCGGATAACCCCCACTCCCCTTTTCAGCAGGTGACACCCCCTCAGGACAAGCCCTTTTACAAAAAGTGGTGGTTCATCGCCATTGCAGTCCTCGTCGGCCTTGTCCTCATCGGCAGCCTAACGAACCCCAAGGGCGCGAACAGCACCAAGGAGGCCGAACCCTCGACAACATCGACGACAACCGAATCGAGCACGGAAATCACGGTGCCCAACGTTGTCGGCATGCGAGGAGACGAGGCCCGCGCAACACTCGAGGCACTCGGTAAGGTCGACATCTCCTTCAAGGACGAGGCGGGCAAGAAGACGGTGCTCGACGTGACGAACTGGACCGTCACCTCTCAGATCCCCGAGGCCGGAACGACTCTCGGCAAGGACGCTAAGATCACACTGTTCGTCCACCACGACACGGACGACGCCAAGCCGACGGAGAATCCAACGACCGAAGCACCGTCGACAAGTGACCCCAAGAAGGACGACGTTCCGCGCGAACACCGCAAGGCACTGAAGACCGCAGAGAACTACTCGAAGCGCCTCCACCTGTCGAAGCAAGGCATCTATGACCAGCTGATCAGCGAGGCTGAAGGATTCTCCCCCGAGGCGGCCCAGTACGCGATCGACAACATCCAGGCCGACTGGAATGCTAACGCTCTCGCCAAGGCTAAGGAGTACGAGAAGACACTCAACATGTCCGACGAAGCAATTCGCGAGCAGCTCGTCAGCGAGTACGGCGAACAATTCACCCAGGAAGAGGCAGACTACGCAATCTCCCACCTGGACGACTGACGCAGGTTTTCCACAACAACGCGACTAAGACAAAGCGGGGCGGAGGTTGCACACGTGTGCAGCACCCGCCCCGCTTTGGGCCTCAACTGCTCCGACAGAGGGCTAACGACACAAGCCCCACCACCTACTCCCTATTGATCTCACCGAAGGGGATGTGGACACTCGGGGTGGAGAGTGATGCGCCTTCCACGTGGCGGCGCTGGTCATCGAAGAAGATGTGCGGGCGCAGCACCTCCAGGATGGGCCCCTTGTCGATGCCGCCGAGGAAGAAGGCATCGTTGACGCGCAGGCCCCACTGCCCAATCGAGTTGATCGCACGCTCATGCGCGGGGGCGCTCCGAGCCGTCACCACGGCGACGTGCACCCTGCGCCGATACCCCGACGGATCATCCAGACTTTTCGACTCCTCAATCCCCTGAATTCGGTTGATTTTCTCCAGAAAATCGGCCATCGGACCACGGGAGAGAGGCACCTCGGCCAGGGCACTCTCGCTCTCCTGATACCCGTCCAGGCCCTCACTCTGGAACACTCGCTCGGCCGAATCGTCGGCCAACACACCATCGAAGTCGAAGGCGATGCGCAGGTCGGTATCTCCGTCATCCGGCTGGGCGCGCCCAACGACGCGCCCCGCCGCGAAGCCCATGTCGATCGCCTCGCGCACGTCATCCTCGTTCGCGGAAAGGAAGAGGGACATGCGCAGCGGCTCCATGAAGCGATAAGGTGCACGCCCCTGCATGAAGATCGCGCGCGTGATGTCCAATCCGTGACGCGCAACGGAACGCATGACCCGCATCCCAGTCTCAGGGTCGTTACGCGAGAGGATCACAACCTCCACGAGGCGCTCACGATCCGACAGGTCGTTCAGGTCGAGGAGGCGGCGAATAAAGGGAAACGCGACGCCCGGCTCGAGCACGTCATCGAGATGCTCGCGCTGATACTCCCGATACCGCTCCTCGCCCTGCTCGCGGAACACCGCGTCAGACTCCCTCAGATCAAAGAGGGCACTCGAGGCCACCCCAATGACAAGGGCACGCTCCAGATCAAGCTCCGCAGCCATGATGCTCCTTCCGCACGCTTCTACCTATCGCCACCAGGATAAAAACGGGCATGCACATTTGCGTCCCGCTCCCCGCGAGGGGATTGACGAGGCCAGGACCGCACCTCACGCGCCAACAACACCCGTGAGAAACCAAGGAAATAACACCGTGTCATAATGCCACACTCACCCTTGTGAGGGGCACCTAATTTTGTGTAGCATTTCCCTCGTAATCCACAACACACGAGAGGACGCGATGAAGACCCATCTCGCCACCCTGACCACCATCCTGGCCACCGCCGCCCTGGCCCTCACCGCCTGCGCGGGCGGTACAGGCTCCACCACCGCCCAGCCGGAGCAAACCACCCAGGAGGCCACGACCTCGTCCACGCGCACGATCACCGACCACGCGGGCAACGAGGTCACCCTGCCCGAGAAGATCACCCGAGTCGCCATCGACCAGATCCCGATCGAATCCACCTACCTGGCCTACTTCGACGGCAAGGCCCCCTACCTGGTGGGCATGAGCGCCGCCCGCGTCAAGGCCATGAGCCAGACGATCGCCGCCGAGATGGCGCCCGAAATGATGCAGGTGGACACCAGCTACTACGACAAGGGCGAGCTCAACGCCGAGGCCCTGCTCAACCTGAACGTCGACGTCGTCTTCTACAACGCCTTCAACAAGGAACACGGCGAAATGTTCCGCAAGGCGGGCATCCCGGCCGTTGGTTTCACGACGATGGGGAACCCGTCGGAGACGTACACAGAGTGGATGGAGCTCCTCGAGGACGTCTTTAACGAGGACGGGCACATGGCCGACAAGATCGCGCTCGGCAAGGACCTGGTCGCCGGCGCCCGCGCGCGCACCGCGAAGGTTCCCGAGGATCAGCGCGTCTCGACGATGGTGCTCATGGGCGCGGCGGACGGTCAGCTCGCGGTCGCGGGCGGCAAGGACGGCTGGTTCACCAACGAATGGGCCGACTCTCTGAACTACACGAACGTTTCGCGCGACACCGACACCTCGCACACGCCCGTCACCTTCGAGCAGGTCCTCACGTGGGATCCCCAGGTCCTCCTCGTGACCGGCAAGGGCATGTCGAACATGACGGCGAACACCGTCCTGACGAACTCGGTCGAAGGCGTCGATCTGTCCACCCTCAGCTCCGTGAAGTCCGGCCGCGTCTACTCCACCGGCCTGGGCATGTGGAACTGGTTCACCCCCAACCCGGATGCTCCCATCGTCGCCAACTGGCTCGGCGCGTCCCTGTACCCGGAGCAGTTCTCTGACGTTGACCTCGTAGCCATGACGAAGGACTACTACCAGAAGATGTACAACTTCACGCTCACGGACGAGCAGGCCCAGCGCATCGTCAACCCGGACGCCGCATCCTGATACCTGTCCCCGGCCTCGTCTCCCTATCGACGAGGCCGGGGCACCTTATGCGCGAAACGCCCGGTAGGCGCCGGGGAGAGGACATCATGAAGTCTGTGTTGACCAGGAATGGGCGGCTGCGCGCGTGGGTGGTCCCCACGCTGGTCGTTCTCATCGTCGCGTGCGCGGCGGCGGCCATGCTGATTGGCCGCTTTTCCGTGTCCCTGGAGGACGTGGTCGCGGCGCTGCGCGCGAGGTTCTGGGGTGGCCCGGCGGTGCCCCCGCGCGTCAACTCGGTCGTGTTTGACCTGCGGGCGCCGCGCATCATCGTGGCAATCCTGATCGGCGGGGGTCTGTCCGTCGCGGGCGCCTCCTTCCAGTCGCTGTTCTCCAATCCCCTGGCCACGCCGGACACCCTGGGCGTCGCGGCGGGCACGTGCGTCGGCGCGGTCATCGCCCTGCTGCTGGACTGGAACCTGATCGGTGTGCAGGCCGCGGCGCTCGTCGCGGGCCTGGCGACGATGGCTTTCACGACGGCGATTTCGCGCACGCGCACGGGTTCTTTCAATGTCATCACGCTCGTGCTCGGCGGCGTCATTGTCTCCGCCCTGGCGAACGCGGTGCTCTCGCTCCTCAAGCTCACCGCCGACCCGACGAGCCAGCTCCCGGAGATCACCTACTGGCTGATGGGCTCGCTCGCTGCAGTCACCTACCACCAGATTGCGCTGGGCGCCCCCTTCATCATCGCGGGCGTCGTCGTCATCGTGGCGCTGCGCTGGCAGCTCAACATCCTCTCCCTCTCAGAGGACGAGGCCCGCTCAGCCGGCGTCAACGTCTCCCTCATGCGCGCGATCCTCATCGTCGCGTCGACGGTCATCACGGCCTCGGTCATTTCGATGTGCGGGCAGGTCGGCTGGGTCGGCCTGCTCGTGCCACACTGCGCGCGCATGCTGTGCGGACAGAACAACCGCGCGGTCATCCCGGTCTCGCTGCTGCTCGGGTCGGCCCTCATGATCATCATCGACACACTCGCGCGTTCCCTGTCGGCCTCGGAAATCCCCATTTCGATCCTGACGGCCATCATCGGCGCGCCCTTCTTTATCGTGCTGCTGCGCCGGACGGGAGGAGCGCGATGATCAGCGTCGAGAACGCAACCTTCACCTATCCGGGTGCCCCCTCCCCGATCCTGACGAACGTGTCCTTCGAGGTGCCCGAGCGCTCGCTCCTAGCGATTCTGGGTCCCAACGGCGCCGGCAAGACGACGCTGCTGCGCACCATGATCGGCCTGCAGAAGTGGGACAGCGGGCGCACACTCATCGACGGCACCCTCATTTCGTCGATGTCGACCCGAGCGCTGGGGCGCGTCCTGTCCTACGTGCCGCAGGCCCGCAACGCCTCCAACGTGGCGCTCACCGGCCTCGAGATGGTCATGGTCGGGCGCGCCCCCCACATGCGCACCCTCGCCCAGCCGGGAGCCCGCGAGGAGCGCATGGCCCGCGACGTCCTCGACGAGGTGGGCGCCTCCCACCTGGCCGAGATGCCCTGCGCGACCATGTCGGGCGGCCAATTCCAGATGGTCCTCATCGCCCGCGCCCTCGTCGCCGACCCGCGTGTCCTCGTGCTCGACGAGCCCGAGACCGGCCTGGATTTCCGCAACCAGCTCATCGTCCTCGGACTCCTCGAGCGCCTCGTGAGGGACCGAGGCCTCGCCGTCATCATGAACACGCACTACCCGGCGCACGCCCTGCGCGTCGCGGACCAGGTCGCGCTCTTCTCCTCCACGCACGAGGCCGTGGTCGGTCCCGCCTCCTCCGTCATGAACGCGGACACCCTCGCGCGCGTCTTTGGCGTGGACGTAGCGATCGGGAGCGTGGACTTCGAAGGCGAGGACGTGCAGGCCATCGTTCCGGTTCGTCTAAGTGGGGACAAGTAGCGCCATCACCCCAAAAACTTCTTCATCACGATTACGCAGGTCAGCCACATTTTGGCTGCGAGTGCGGTACCGTATTAGTGTGATTCCGCACGCCCAGTCCGGGGGGCAATATTGCCGGGCAGGGGCGACGGGACCATGTCGGCTCCGCAGACGGGGCCGAACGGTGCCCCAGCGTTGGGGCGAACACGAAGGAGGGCCCATGGCTACCGGGACCATCAAATGGTTCAACGACGCCAAAGGCTTCGGATTCATCACTCCTGATGACGAATCCGGCGACGTCTTCGTGCACTATTCAAACATCATCGGCCAGTCTGGGCGACGCACTCTTCTAGAGGGCGAGAAGGTCGAATATGAGGCGATTGAAGGACCAAAGGGCCTCCAAGCCATGAATGTGGCACGAGCCGAGTGACACTGTGTGCCCGGGTGGAGCTTCCACTCGGGCACACTTGCACGAAACAGCATGTTCCTCACTCATCTCACACATAATTTTTTCGTTGACACAACTGCTTTTTAACTGGTTTTTACGATGCTTGTGCCATGCCTTACAAGGGATTGCGAGGTATAGACCGATCGGTGAAATCGGCGTAGCATTGTGACTGCACCAAGGGGGGCGACCACGAGTCACCTCCCTTTTTCAATACCGTCGCTCACCCGGGCGACACGGGCCGAGAAGGCCCACACACGCTGGCGTGCGGGGCGCGCTTCGCGTTTCCGCGCGAAGACATTCTCAAGGAGAACCCCATGAACAACATCGTCAAGGCTGAAACCGCTCCCACCATGTCCCAGGCCACCGCCTCGGCCTCCGTGCTCGTGGCCCTCATCGTCGTCCTCGCGGCCCTCGGCGTGTTCGCCGCCCTGCAGGTTGCCTCGGTCGCGTCGGTCGTCTTCGCGGTCGTTATCGCCCTGACCGCCCTGATCGTCTCCCCCGCGATCCTCTCGATCGCACGCACTCGCGCCTGAGCTGATGCGGGGCGCGTGAGCATCGCGCGCCCCACCCCCGCCAGCGTGACACCGCAGAGGTGTCACGCTTTTTCGTTGTCTTCTTGGCTTCTTGGTTTCTTTGTTTTCCTCGTCCCTAAGGCACCGCCCCCTTGCCCTCGTCCTTGTAGCACCGCGCCGCCTCAGACAGCCTGCGGGGCGGGGGGAATTGCACTACATGAGGGTGCGACACGCCGGCGACACGCCGTCAGAGGGCCTCGTGTAGTGCAAAACCCCCACACCACCCGCCGACGGAAGAGACGAGGGGTGGGGACCCACCAGGATCCCCACCCCTGAGCCGTTCACGCCGCAGATGACGCGACGCAGCCGATTACTCGGGCTGAGCTGCAGCGGCGGCCTGCGCCGCGGCCGGAGCGGCGGCGGCGATAGCCTCCAGCTCCGCCTCGCCGTGAGCGCCGGACACGAACCACACCTCGTACACCGAGGGCGGCAGGGCCACACCCGAGGACAGGAAGGAATGGAAGAAGGGGGCGTAGCGCCACGCCTCCTGGGCGCGCGCCTGGTCGTAGTCGTACACGCCCGAGGCGGCCGCGGCCTCGCCGAACATGACGGAGAACAGGGATCCCGTGCGCTGGACGCGGTGCGCAACGCCGGCAGCGCTGAGTGCGTCCGACACGATCGTGCTGATCTCCTGGGCCGAGGCGTTGACGCGGTCGTACACGCCCTGATCAGCGAGTTCGAGGGTGCGCAGGCCGGCGACCGTGGCCAGTGGGTTACCTGAGAGAGTGCCCGCCTGGTAGACGGGGCCGAGGGGAGCCAGCAGGTCCATGACGTCCGCGCGCCCGGCCACGGCGGCGAGGGGCATGCCGCCGCCCACGACCTTGCCGAAGGTCACGAGGTCGGGCACCCAGTCGGCATGCTCGACGGAGGAGGCATCGACGAAGCCGGCGCCGTAGCGGCCCACGGGCGCGCCATCGACCCACCCGGCCACGGCCTCGAGGCCCCACCAGCCTGCGGGGTCGACGCGGAAGCCGGTGAGGACCTCGTCGAGGATCATGAGCGCGCCGTGCGCGGTGCACACACGGCGGATCTCTCGGTTCCACCCGGGGTGAGGCGGGACCGTGCCCATGTTGGCGGGGGCCCCCTCGAAGATAACGGCGGCAATCCTGTCACCCGCCTGCTCGAAGCACGCGCGCAGGGCGTCACCGTCGTTGTAGGGCAGGACGATCGTCTGGGCGGTGATGGCCTCGGGGACGCCGGCCGACCCGGGCAGGCCACCGGTGGCGACGCCCGACCCGGCGGCGGCGAGCAGGCCGTCGGAATGGCCGTGGTAATTGCCGGCGAATTTCACGATGAGGTCGCGCCCGGTGGCACCGCGCGCCAGGCGGATCGCCGTCATCGTCGCCTCGGTGCCCGTCGACACGAAGCGGACGCGCTGTGCGAAGGGCACGCGCTCGCGCACGGCGCTGGCCAGCAGCGTCTCAGTTTCGGTGGGTGCGCCGAAGGACAGGCCGCGCGAGGCCGCCTCCTGGACGGCTGCCACCACCTCGGGGTGCGCGTGGCCGAGCAGCGCCGGGCCCCACGAGCCAACCAGGTCCACGTAGGAGCGTCCCTCGACGTCGGTGACGCGCGCGCCGCTCGCGCTCGCGATGAAGCGCGGGGTTCCGCCGACGCCCCCGAAGGCGCGCACAGGCGAGTCGACGCCGCCGGGGATCACGGATTTTGCTTGGGAGAATGCGGTTTCGTTAGTAGTCACGGCTACCTTCATCGACAAAAAATGGATTGTTGGTATGGTACGCACGCTCAGCGCACTCAGCGGGCCCGGCGGGCGACCTCGAGGGCCCAGTAGGTGAGGACGGAGTCGGCACCCGCACGGAGGATGCCGGTGAGGGACTCGTCGATGACGCGCGTGCGGTCGATCCACCCGTTGGCGGCGGCGGCCTCGACCATCGCGTACTCGCCGGACACCTGATAGGCGGCGACCGGGATGTCGGAGGCGGCGGCCACGTCGGCCAGCACGTCCAGGTAGGGGCCGGCGGGCTTGACCATGAGCATGTCGGCACCCTCGGCCGCGTCGAGCAGCGCCTCGAAGAGGCCTTCGCGCCGGTTCGCGGGATCCTGCTGGTAGGTGCGTCGGTCGCCCTTGAGCGTGGAACCGACAGCCTCGCGGAAGGGCCCAAAGTAGGCGGACGCGTACTTCGCGGAGTAGGCGAGGATGGCGACGTCCGCGTGTCCGGCCTGGTCGAGGGCGGCGCGGATCGCGGCGACCTGGCCGTCCATCATGCCCGAGGGCGACACCATGTGTGCGCCCGCGCGCGCCTGGGAAATCGCCATCGCCTGGTAGAGCGGCAGGGTCGCGTCGTTGTCGACGCCGCCTTCGGAATCGAGGAGCCCACAGTGCCCGTGGTCGGTGAACTCGTCCAGGCAGGTGTCCGCGCACACGACGAGGGCGTCCCCGACCTCGGCGCGCACGGCGGCGAGGCCGCGGTTGAGGATCCCGTCCTCCGCCCACGCCTGGGAGCCGATCGCGTCCCGGCGGGCGGGCACGCCGAACAGGTCGATGGCACCCACGCCCGCTTCGGCGGCCTCGGCGGCGGCCCGGCGCAGCGAGTCGATCGTGTGCTGGTACTGGCCGGGCATTGCGGCGATTTCGCGGGGTTCGTCGATGTCGTCGCGCACGAAGACGGGCCAGATGAGCTTGGCGGGGTCAACGTGGGTTTCGCGCACGAGCGCACGCATCGCGGGGGTCGAGCGCAGGCGGCGCGGGCGGATCGTCGGGATCGGGGAGGAGTCCACCCCGGCCTCGGCGAGGTAGGAGGTGACGGATTCGGGGACGGTAGTCATGAGTCTCTTTCTTCAGGTGCGTCGGCGTGGGTGGGGCGGGCCAGGGCGTCGGTGAGGGCGCGGACGATGGCATCGGGTGTGGGGGACGAGGCCTGGGCCGCGACCGCGATCCCCTGACGCCTGGCGGTGGCGGCGGTGGGTGCGCCGATGGTCACGACCCGGGTTGAGGGGGGCGGCAGGCCGAGGAGCGGGGGGAGGGCGCGCGCCTGGGAGGAGGCGGTGAGCACCGCTGCGTCGTAGTGACCCGCGCGAAAATTCCCCGCGATATCGGCGTCACAATCGCCGATGTCGGCGGGTGCAGTGGTGTAGGCGTCGACGGCCTCGACGCTCCAGCCCAGCGCCCGCAGCCCGTCCGGCAGCGTATCGGGGGCGACCGCCGAGCGGGGGATGAGGATTGAGCTCGCATCAGCGGACGGGGACGGGAAGCATGCAAGCAGCGCGGCGGCAGACCCTTTGCCGGTCAGGTCGGCGTTCACGCCCGCGTGGTCGCTGACCCATCGGGCCGTGGCCTGGCCGACGGCGGCGATGCGCGTGCCGCGCGAGCGTGCCTGCGGCAGGGCGGAAACGACGGCCCGCGCGGCCCTCCAGGAGGAGAACACGACCCACGCGTACGCGCCGTCAGCGAGCCGGTCGCGCGCCTCGTCGAGCTGCGCAGACTCCAACGGCGTCGACACGGTCAAGGCGAGAGCATCCACCTGCGCCCCGGCGAGGCGCAGGGCGCGCGCGATGGCGTCCTCCTGCTTGGCGCGAGTCAGGAGGACCCGCTTCCCGTCCAGGGGTGCGCTCACAACGGGGTCGCTCACGTGGGCTTCGCTCACTGAGGGCTCGTTCACGAGGATTGCCTCGGCGCTTTCGTCGCTCCCAGGTCGGTGACCTCGGCGGCGCCGCGGGCGAGCAGCTGGCGCGCCACGTCCTCGCCGAGTCGGGCGGCGTCGCCGCGACCAACCGTGCCCGTGAGCGCTAACGCACCACTCGCCTCGACCCGCTCGCGCCCGTCGACGCTCATGACGCGCGCGTCGAGCAGGAGGGCCGAGGAGGCCTCGTCCACGCGGGCGAACGCGCCCACGGGCGCCGCGCATCCCGCGCCGAGAGTGGACAAAACGGCGCGCTCGGCACTGGCCGCGAGCGCGGTCGGCCGATGGTTGAGGGCGTCCAGGAGAGCGCGCAGGAGCGGGTCCTCCTCGTCGCGCGTTTCGATGGCGAGGGCGCCCTGCGAGGGGGCGGGCATCATGACGGCTGGGTCGAGCACGTCGGTGGCGTGGGCGTCGAGGCCGATGCGCCACAGCCCGGAGAGGGCGAGGACGACCGCGTCGAGACGCTCGCCCGTGCCGAGGGCGGAGGGCGCGGTGCCCGCGTCGGCACCCAGGTCGATGCCGCGCACGCGCGAGAGCCTCGTGGGGACGTTGCCGCGCAGGTCGCGGACAAGCAGGTCGGGGCGTGCGGCGAGCACCTGGGCGGCGCGCCTGGGCGAGCCCGTCCCCACGTGCGCACCCGCGGGCAGCGACGACAGCGTCGCCCCGTCGGCCGCACACAGGGCGTCGCGAGGGTCTTCGCGCTGCGGGACGGCCGCGATGCGCAGGCCCGACGTGGGGGCGGTGGGCAGGTCCTTGAAGGAGTGGACGGCCAGGTCGCACTCCCCCTGTAGGAGGGCGAGCCGCAGCTGGGCGGCAAATACGCCGACGCCGCCGAGCGCAGCCAGGGGTGCCGCGGACACGTCGCCGTGCGTGCGCACGACCTCCAGCTGAACGCGCACGTCCTCGCCGAGGCGAGCCCCGGCCTCCTCGATCGCCCGCGCGACGGTGGTGGATTGGGCGAGCGCCAGGCGCGATCCTCTGGTTCCCAGAACGAACGTCCGCGTGGTCATAGCAGTCCTTTCGCGCCCACTCGGGCGTGGGAGACGACGGAGGCGATGCCGGTTCCGGCGACCCAGGCGCCCGTGAGCGCCACGCCCCCCAGGGGACGCACCTGTTCCTCGAGAGCGGCGACTCGCCCGCGATACTCGGGGGGCAGGGGCGGGAGCGTGCCGTTCCAGCGGGCGAGCAGGTGGTCGGTGACGGCCTCGGGGGCGATGTCCACGCCGGTGAGCGTGCGGATGTCGCGCAGGGCGCCTTCGACGGTGACGGCGGGTTCGGCCTCGCCGAGGCGCCCGTAGGACAGGCGCAACAGGTGGGTGTGGGGCGCACACTGGTCGGCCAGCCAGGGCCACTTGACGTTGAGGTGCGACAGGGCCTTGGCCGCCACGGGCCGCTCGTCGGCGGGGGCGGGCGCGACCAGGAGGCCCTGGGAGACGGGCGCGTCGTCCAGCTCGGGGGCGCGCACGGCCAGGGTGAGGCGCGCGATGGGCGCTCCCTCGGGAACGCTCACATCGGGCACGAGGCCGGGGATGCGCGCCTGGGTCAGCAGGCGCAGTGCGGCGCTGGCGCTGCAGGCGAGGACGAGGCGCTCCGTCGTCACGCTCACGCCCGGCCCGCTCGGCACGGGTTCAGCTCCGGGGGTGGGCCCGGGCTTGGTCGGCCCACACTCGAGGGTCCATCCCGAGGCCTCGCGCGTCATCGCGAACGCGCCCGTGCGGGTCAGGACGGTACCGCCCGCCTCTTCGATGGCGGCCCGCAGCGCGTCGACGAGAACGAACATGCCGCCCTCAACGCAGGCTTCGGGGGTGCGGCGCGATCCGGCGGCGGCCAGACGCGCCGCGACCGCAGCGGTCAGGGACCCGTGACGGGCGGTCTCGGCGCGCAGTCCGGGAGCGACCGTATCGGTCGCCAACATGGTCGGGTCGGCGGTGTAGATGCCCGCGATGATCGGCCGCACCGAGCGCTCCAGCACGGCCTGCCCCATGCGCGCGGTCACGAAACCGGCCAGGGTCTCCCCGGCCTCGTCCATGCCGACGCCGCCGCCCATCGAGCGATCCTCAAGGGCGCGGCGCACCCCGGCCTCGCCGAGCACGCGGGCGCAGTCGGGCGCGTCCGGGCGAGCCGGGATTCCCAGGAACGAGTCGCGCAGGAAGGGGCGCAGCTCCCAGCCGCCGCGCAGGGCGGGGGCGTAGAGGCGGGCGCCCGAGCCGGCGGGCTCGACCGAGGTCAGCCCCAGGGCGTCCACGATCGACGAGGTGTCGGCGCCGCGCACGACATATGTTTCCGCGCCCAGGTCTACGTTCGCTCCGCCGACCGTGCCGCGGGCGATGAGGCCGCCCAGGTAGCCGCGCGCCTCGATCAGGAGGGGGCGCACGCCCGCGCGGGCCAGTTCCCACGCGCTCACGGCTCCGGCGATGCCTCCACCGACAACGACCGCGCCGGGGTGGGTGGGGATGGCGTCGAGCGCGCTCATCGGGCCTCCCCCAGCTCGTGCACCAGCTCGACGATGCGCGTCAGCACGTCGGGGTCGGTCGTGGGCGGCACGCCGTGCCCGAGGTTAAAGACGTGCCCGGGGGCAGCCCGTCCCGCGTTCAGAATATCTCGAACAGCCTGTTCGATAACGGGCCACGGGGCCTGCAACAGCGCGGGATCCAAGTTTCCCTGCACGGCCTTTCCGGGCACCTGCTCGATGGCCCACGACAGGTCCGTCTTCCAGTCCACGCCCACGCAGTCGGCACCGACCTCGGCCATATCGGACAGGATCGGCGCACTGCCTGTCCCGAAGTGGATGAGCGGAGCGCGCTCACCCGTCACCGGGCTGACGACGCCGGCGACGCGCTGCGCAACCATGCGCGAATACGGCGCGACGGACTCGCGATAGGTACGAGGCGAGAGGGACCCCACCCACGAGTCGAAGAGCTGCGCGGCGCTGGTGCCCGCCTCGACCTGAGAGGTGATGAAGTCGGCGCTCACGCGCGCGCACCAGCTCATGAGGGCGTCCCACGCGCCCGGGTCGGACGCCGCGAGCGCGCGCGCAGCCATGTGATCGCGCGAGGGACGCCCCTCGACCATGTACGCGGCCAGGGTGAAGGGGGCGCCGCCGAATCCAATGAGCGGTGTGGAGCCCAGCTCGCGGACCGCCGTCGCAACGCCATCGCGCACCGCCTGAGCCCCTTCGGCGCAGTCGCGCACGCGCCCGCTGGAATCCGTCCAGGACCCCTCCCCGTAACGATGACTCAGGAGTTCATCGATGCTCTCGCGCGTGCGATAGGGATGATCGAGGACCGGGCCGACACCCGACTCAATCTCGACACCCACACCGGCCAAGCGCAGGGGGACCATGATGTCCGAAAAGAAGATGCCCGCGTCCACGCCATGGCGTCGCACAGGCTGCACCGTCGCCTCGGCGGCCACGTCGGGGCGCAGGCAGGCCTCGAGCATGGGCAGGCCGACGTCCGCGCGCAGCTGGCGGTACTCCGGCAGGGAGCGCCCAGCCTGACGCATGAACCACACGGGGGTGTACCCGCGTCGCCCGGTCAGGGCGGCGATCAGCGGGGGCGTCGTCATGTGTCTCCCTTAATTTAATGATGTTTTCGTGCGTTAATTCGCGCGTTTCTGTCTATTTCCAGTCTAGTTCAAGACAATTTCTCACACGTCGCAAAAGCATGGAATAGCTTGGCTTTACGCCCATTTATCCGCGGGAGTGCGCCATTTATTTCACCGACATATCGAAATGACACGGCGTCACCAACATAAATAGCTTCGCCCCTCTGCCCGCGAGAAGACGGTGCCCTTAAATGGACGCGTTGTGACTATTCATGTGCTTTCCGCGGACCACCGCTACGCCCCCCTCGACGACATCGCCCGGCTCTCCGGAGCGACCGACCTCGGCCCTACCCTCATGCGCTCGCTGGCGCAGGTGCGCGGAGTCATGGTCCTGCGCACCTGCAATCGCGTCACCATCTACGTCGACGCTCCGGCCTCCGCCGACCCCCACGCGCTCAAGGACGCGGTAGAGCGCGAGCTCGCCACCGCCTCGGGCACCCCGCGCGCCGACGTACAGCTGCGGCACCTGTGGGGCCGCGCCGGCCTCGTCGATCTTTTCGCGACGGCATCCGGCCTGGAATCCATGGTCATCGGCGAGCGCGAGATCGCCGGGCAGATGCGCCGCGCCGCGCGCACCGCCTGGGAGGACGGGACCCTCAGCTGCGACCTGGGACGCGCCGCCGAGCGAGCCTCGGCCACCTCGCGCCGCGTCGCCACCGAGACCGGGCTGGCGGGGGCTGGCCGCTCGGTCGTCGCCGTCGGCCTCGACATGGCTGCCGATCACCTGGGACCGTGGGAGGACACGCGCGTGCTCATCGTCGGCACGGGCGCCTACGCCGGTGCGACCGTCAGCGCCCTGAACGCGCTCGGCGCATCGGACGTGTCCGTCTACTCGACATCCGGGCGCGCCCGCGAATTCGCTCAGGGACGAGGCATCGGCTGGGTCGACGCCTCCCACCTGCCCTCTGCGCTCGAGCGCGCCGACCTGGTCGTGACCTGCCGAGGGCTGGGAAGCCCCATCCTGACCCGCGACATGGCCGCAGCTTCCGGACGCACCGTGGTCCTGGACCTCGCGCTCATGCGCGACACCGAAAGCTCCGTCGCCTCACTGCCGAACGTGACCCTCATCGACCTGCCGACCATCCAGGCGTCGGTCCCGGCCGCCGATGCCGACGCACTCACACGCGCCCGCACCATCATCGACGAGGAGGTCACCTCCTTCGAGCGCGGCCTCGGCGCACGCTCCATGGACCCCGTCGTGCGACACCTGCGCTCACGCGTCTTCCGCATCGTCGAGGAGGAGATCGACCGCCTCAGCGACGCCCCCCTCTCGACCGACGACGCGGCCCGCGCACTGCGCCACCTGGCCGCGCGACTCATCCACAACCCGACCGTGCTCGCGCGCCGGGCGGGCGAGGAGAGCCAGCAGGAACGCTACCTGGAGGCCCTGAGCGTGGTCCTCGGCATCGACGAGACCGCCCTTATTACGGGGGACACGGCCCCTCACGCTTTCTCGCCAGGTGATCACAGCGATTCCCTCGTCGGCGCCTGCCCCCGCGATGTTCATACACTGGGAGCATGAGCACCCAGAAGAACGATCCACGCGCACTCGCCCTCGGCGTCTCCTGCTACGTGATCTGGGGTTTCTTCCCCCTGTACTTCTCACTGCTCTCCCCCGCCGGCGCCGTTGAGGTCATCGTCCACCGCGCGGTGTGGGGCTTGTTCTTCTGCGTGGTTGCGCTCGCTGTGACGGGGTCACTGGGGAAGGTGCGCGCACTCATCGCGGACCGCGGAGCCCTGTGGCGCCTCGCGGTCGCGGGCGCGCTCGTCGTCGTCAACTGGTCGGTGTACGTGTACGCAGTCCTCGCCGGCCACACGACCGACGCGGCAGTCGGCTACTTCATCAACCCCCTCGTCACGATCGCGCTGGGACTCATCGTGCTGCGCGAGCGAGTCACCCCGATCCAGACGCTCGCCCTCATCCTCGGCATCATCGCCGTCATCATCCTCGTCATCGGCCAGCACGCGGTCCCCATCGTCTCCCTCACGCTCGCGCTGACGTTCGGCCTGTATTCACTGGTGAAGAAGGACGTGGCCGCGCGCGTCGACCCGCTCGCGGGCATGGCGATCGAAACCGCGGCGGTCTCACCCTTCCTGCTCGGCTACTACGCCTATCTGGTGGCCACGTCCTCCACGTCCTTCCATGCCATCGCGTCTTCCGACGGCTCCGGGTTTTCGTGGCCCCTTCACCTGGCCCTCCTGGTGGGCGCGGGCGCATTGACGATGATCCCGCTCATCATGTTCGCCTCGGCAGCAAGGGGACTGACCCTGGGGACGATGGGTTTCCTGCAGTACCTGGGCCCGACCCTGCAGCTCCTCGTCGCCGTATTCATCTTCCATGAGACCGTGCCCACCTTCCGCTGGATCGCGATGGGCGTCGTGTGGGTGGCGCTGGCGTGCCTGAGCGCCGATTGGCTGGTCTCCTCCGTGCGCGCCAAGCGCCTGGCCCGGGCAGGTCACCAAGCCTGACTCCGACGGGCACGCCGGGCGGCGGGGGCCGCGGCCATGGCGGGCCCCGGTACAAAACTCTCCCGGCACGGGGCACATCTGGCATCATGCGCGACAAAGTTCGCCCGGCGCGGGGCCTTCACCGTTGTTTCCGCGAAAAAACTCGCCCAGCGCAGCCCCTACTACGGTGTTTTCGCGAAAAAACTCGCCCGACAGGCCATAAAACGCCATTTTTGGGGCATTTTTCGTGCGCTGGGAGAACTTTTTCGCGCTCACACCCACCACCAGACCAAGCAGGGAGAACTTTGTACCGCACGCGGGGCCGGTGTCGGTACAAAACTCTCCCGGCTCGCAGCCTCGGCGAGCCCAACCGGTACAAAACTCTCCCAGCACGCCCGAAATACCCATTTTCGACGCATTTTGCGCCAGCAGGGAGAATTTTGTATCGCTTTCACCACCAATAGGCCACACAGGGCGAATAAAGTCACGCACCAACACGCACCTCGCCCCACCAACGCGCCCCTCCCCCAATTTCGCATGCAATTCGATTGCATGAAACTTCAACAATGCTCAGAAACGCTGCAATTCCAACACCACAAATTCATAGTTTGAAAGAGTCGTGGGGGAATTGGGCTCTTCATAATTGGGGGTGTAGTTGGGGTCTGAATCCGCCGGTTTCGAGGAGGCAGCGGGTGATGTAGTGGGTGA
>NZ_JASONN010000002.1:0-208589 GCF_030217285.1 Pauljensenia sp. UMB3104
GAAGGATCACACGGTGACCGCACCCATATCAAACGGGCCGACCACCACACGGTTACACCACTATGCGGGACACTACTCCAATCGGGCGGTGCTCATTGTCTGTGCGTTGTCGGCCAGGCCCCGCCTCCGCCCACCGGCACCGCGGCCTGGCCCCGCAGGCCCCGCGGCGGCCTCCAATCGGGCGGTGCTCACTGTCTGTGCGTTGTCGGCCAGGCCCCGCCGCCGCCCACCGGCACCGCGGCCTGGCCCACCACCATCCCGCAGCACTCGCGTCCAGCCCTCACACCCCTCATTTCTGTACCGACACCCAATTTCGCATGCAATTCCCCCGCGACTATTTCAAACCTTGAATTCAGATCGTTGGAATTGCAACGTTTCCAGACTTTGTTGAAAATTCGCCCAATCGAATTGCATGCGACTTTTGATTAATGCTGGCCCTGCCTTAGTCCGTCGGTACCACGGCCAGGCTTTCCGGACCTTGTCCGCTCTGCCTATCGACCAAACCGGCTGCGTATGTGGATAGGTTATTGCGATATGGATAGGTTATGAGCATGCGGATAGCTTATTAACCTATCCGCGTGTCTATAACCTATCCGCATCGTCACAACCTATCCGCGTGTGGAAGGCCCATGTGAGCAGGTGCTCGCTAGCGGGGTCCCTGTGCTTTGTGGGACTTGGATCTGGCCTCGTATAGCGTTATGGGCGTTGCGATGATCTTAAATCAGTTGGCCGTGGGGGTTTTGCACTACACGAACCCTGCTGGCGGCGCGTCGCCGGCGTGTCGGAGCCTCGTGTAGTGCAATTCCCCCCGATTGGTGGCCAGATCAGCAGGTCCGACAGGCCGAAAAGACGCTCGTGTAGTGCAATTCCCCCGCTAGGTGGCGTCGGGGCCTCGGTCTGGAGCGTTGTTGCGGCCAAAGTGCGGACCCATTGGGTGACAAGCACCCAAAAACGACGGTTTTGGCTGAATGGGTCTGCACTTTGGCGGATTCATTGTCTGGCGTTGCTTGTTGCCCTGACAGATTTCCGGCCGCCACGTGGCCTGTTTTGTTGGGCCTGGCCGCTGTGTGTGCCGGTCGGCGGCGGCCCGCCCGTGAGATCGCCTCACGCGAGCCTGGCGGCTCGGAGTGGTCGATCTCGAAGCCCGGCCTGGCCCTCCGGACCCTCCGGCGCCCTCCACACCGGCGGCGCCTGCGATGCTGTGTGTGGTGGCGCGTCGTCTCGATGCCCCGCAGGCCCCGCGGCGGCCTCCTATCGGTCGGGGCGTGTCGTTTGTGTGTTGCCGGGCCTGGTCCTATGCGGGATTCGCGGCGCGTGCGCCGAGCATGAGGAGGCGCGCGATTGTTGCCGACAGAATGAGCGTGCCGACGCATACGTACATAAAGGGGCCGGGTGCCTCTCCGATGAGGAGTCCCTCAAGCAACCAGGTCAGCAGGAAGAGACCGAAGAAGCTCCACATGCATCGTGCTGCGCATGTCATCAGCTGCTGTAGCGACAGAGTGCGGATGCGAAGTGCGACAAACCCGAAGAAGAAAGCGAGCGGGAGGGGTATGAGCACACCGATGACTGTAAAGACAGCGCGATAGGCGAGTTGCGGATACGTGTCATAAACGTCGGCGACCAACAGGTAGGCCAGTCCTGACACACCGAGAAGAACGAGGCTACTCAGAGCGGCCCCAACCCTCACGAGGAGGGAGCTTTTCGCTACGCGTTCCATACTTAAGTATAAGTAGGTGGCTAGGTCGTGTGGAGGGTTTTGACGGCTATTTTGCTCTAGGTTCTCGCTAGGTTCGGCTGGATTCTAGTCGTGCTTGTAACGCCGGGAAGCCAGGTCGCGACACATGATGGTTTCCCACCAATGTCGCACGTAATTCCCCCGCAACTACTTAAACATATGAAGTAGCGTCATTGGAATTGCAACGTTTTCTAGCTATCTCAAAAAGTAACCGGATTAAATTACGTGCGACTTTTGTTGGGGAGGCGGGACGTCGTTGTAATAGTGGTGAGGCGCCGATGATGGAGCGGGGCGCCGATAGCGGGGTGGGGTGCCGATAGCGGGGCGAGGCGTCGACGGTGGGGCGCCGACGGCTGGACGTCGACAACCAGGAAGGCATAGCAGCGGGGCGGGACCCCGTAGGATCCCGCCCCGTATCACGAGCTGCCGACCTCACACGCTGTCGCACCTCGCGCATGGGCGCACCTCGGACACCGTCGCGTCACGCGGGCGCATCACGCGTGGTGACGCGCCGTGAGAATGAGCCTCGCTCACTCCTGCGCAGGCTTCGGGGAGGCTGCGTCGCGCACGCCCTCCTCGACCGCGTCGGAGATCGTGGGGGACACGAGCTTGGCGCCCACGAGAGCCGAGAACAGCTGCTGCAGGTCCAGGCCCAGCGAATCGCCCAGGCCCGCGTTGATCTGGCTGATCGACTTCGTAATGTCGCCGACCATCTGGGCGTTGTTGCCCTCGCCGTACATCGTGATCGTGTCGACCTTGGACAGTGGCTCGGCCACGGCGCGGGCGACCTCGGGCAGCGCACGGAAGTACATTTCCAGCACGGCCGCCTGGTTCATCTTGGTCATGGCCTCGGCCTTCTTTTCGAGGCCCTCGGCCTCAGCCGTCAGCTTCGCGCCGATCGCGGAAGCCTCGGCGCGGCCTCGCGCCTCGATACCCTGCGCCTCGGCGAGCATGGCCTGCTTGTCGGCCTCGGCCTTCTTCGTGCGCTCGAAGGCCTCGGCCTCGGCCTGGCGCTGACGCGCGTACAGGGCCGCGTCGGCCTTCTTCTCCGCGGCGTAGCGGTCGGCGTCGGCCTTCGCGTTCACCTCGGCCTGCAGGGCCTGCTTGGTGACGACGACTTCCTTCTCCTTGATGACGGCCTGCTGCTCCTGCTTGACGATGTCGGCCTGCGCGGTCTCGCGCTCGATGTCGCGGCGCTGAATCTGCGACTGGATCTCGTAGGCGGCGTCCGCCTTCGCCTTCTCGGTGTCAGCCTCGACCTTCAGGGCGGCCTGGCGCTTGGCGAGGTCCGTCTGCTTCTGGGCGATCTCCAGCTGGGAGGCGACCTGCGCGTCGTTGGCTTCCTTCTGGGCGACGGCGGTCGCCTGCGCGACCTCCTTCTGGGCGTTCGCCTTCGCGATGGCCGCGGTCTTGCGGATCTGCTCGGTGTTGTCGATACCGAGGTTGTCGATGACGCCGTTCTGGTCGGTGACGTTCTGGATGTTGAACGCGACGATCTCGAGGCCCATCTCCTCCAGGTCCTGCTTCGCGTTCTCCTGGACGCGCTCGGAGAAGGCGGCGCGGTCGGTGATGATGTCGGTCAGTCGCATCTGGCCGATGATGGCGCGCAGGTGGCCCTCGAGGGTGTCGCGCACCTCCTCGGAGATTTCGGCGGTCGTCTTGTAGAGGAAGTTACGAGTCGCCGCGCGGAACAGCGTCTGGTCTTCGGTCGCGATACGGACCTTGACGGCCGCGTCGACGCGCACGTTGATGTAGTCGTTCGTGGGGACGAAGTCCGTGGTCTGAGCGTCGACGGAAATCATCGAGGCGGTCATCGTGTCCACGCGCTCCAGCAGGGGGACTTTCCAGCCCGTCTTGCCGTGGAGGACGCGCTGGCCTCGGGGGCCGGAGATCACCTTAATTTCGCCCGGCGACGCGGAGACGAAGCTCGCCCACAGGAACAGGAGGAAAAAGACAGTGGCGGCGACGGCGATCGCTGCGATGCTGAGGAGAGGCATGATAGCTGCTTTCAGGTGAGGGATGCGGCCCGCTTGTCCGTAGAGCCGCGTAACGGGTCAGGATAGCAGCGTATGACGAAGGACTCAAACCTGTCGATGGGTGACGCCTCGTGCCTCCCTCGTCTCGGCCGTTCAGAGCGCAATGCCTCTTGAAACCGGCTGTTTGCGCGCCGTATGATGAGGCAACTGCGCAGTGAAACGCAGCGAGGACCACCCAATGACGGGGAACGATCGCAGAAAGTCGGAGACGCCATGAAAAAAGTGTTCATGACCGTCGTCGCCGTCCTGTACGTGGTCGTCATGACGGGTTTCTTCTACATGCTTCTCAATGACGGCCACCATGTTCTCCCCGAAAAGCCCGTTCTTTACCTCTACCCGCAGGACGAGCAGCGTCTGACGGTGATGCTTGATCTGGACGGTAGCCTCGATACCGTCTACCCGACCCCGGACTCGGAGCGCGCAACCGAGCGGGGGACCCAGGCCTCGTGGAATGTGACGGCCTCGCCCGATGGGACGCTGACGGATCAGGCGGGGCGCACCTATCCCTCGCTGTTCTGGGATGGTGCGATGGACCTCCCGGCACCCGACACGGGGTTCATTGTTGCGCGTGAGGATGCGGTGCCCTTCCTGGAGGATAAGCTCGCCCAGCTCGGGCTTCATGACCGGGAGGCCGCCGACTTCATCACCTATTGGGCGCCGCGGATCCGCGCCTACGACTACACGTTCGTCTCCTTCGATGCGAGCGTCTACACCCAGCGCGTCTCCTACAGCTTCACGGACGAGGCCGGGGCGAGCGTCACGCCGGACACGTTCATCAGGGTGTTCATGACGATTCGCGAGGCCGATGCGAACACCGTTGTTCAACCGCAGGCTTTCGCGCCGCCCCCGGCGCGCACCGGCTTCACGGTGGTCGAGTGGGGCGGGGCGCAGCAACACAAAATCTCGTAACTGACCGCGCGGGCGAGCGAAATAGCGACCCACGCGACACAATGGAACCATAGAGTGGTGAGACGACGTCACCACGGACAGGAAGGTAGTGACATGGCCCAGGACTGGACTCGCATTGAAGGCATGATTATCGGCCACGATCTGGACCCCAGCGTGGTTGCCGGAGAGCTGAAGGAACGTTCGATCCTCGCGCAGCTCGAGTGGTTCCCCTCCTCACCGCAGCTGCTGGGTCTCAACGTTGCTGTCGATAAGGAGCGCGTTGCTACCGTGCCCGCCGACTCGACCGAGGTTGTCCCCGGCCCGACGCCCGCTGAACTGGCTGACGAGCTCGCCATCCTCTTTGATGCCGAGGTGCGCATCGGCAATGCGAGCGCCGACCACCTGCCCGAGGGCGATTCGCCGCTCGGCAAGGTGTGGCCCTCCGAGGAGGAGAGCGGCGCGGCCGTGGAGCCGACTCCCACCCGTATCGTCGAGATCGGCCGCACCCCCGCGTCGTCCGTGCCGCTCCTGGCCGCCCTGGAGGGCGTGGACCTGGGCGACCTCGAGCTTGCTGAGGGACACCGCGCCCTCCTCGCCGAGCTGCCCGCCGAGAAGGAGGGCTGGAACTTCGGCGACCTGCCGCTCGTGACTCTCTCCGTGACGGATGGTGAATTCCAGGTCTTCCTGGTCACTGACGATCACCTTGAGCACATCGTGTCCCACAACTGGGGCATGGACGCCGCGATCGTGCCCGGTGGACACGACCGCACCGCCGAGCTGCCCGGTGAGGTCATTGACCTGGTCGGCGACCGCCTTGATCTGGCGGAGATCGCCGAGGCCGTCCCCGGCTCCGACGCCGAAGCGCTATGGGCTTCCGTGGCCACGACCGGCGAGGAATCCGTGTGGAAGGTCGTGCGCGCCCTTGGCCTGCCGGGCTCCGTCGCGGGCTTCCTGCTGGGCACCACCGACATTGAGGACGTCGAGGGCGTGTCCGTCCACCTGGCACGCGGTATCTCCAACGCGATCGGCCGCAGCGTCGACATCATGATGGGGCAGCCGCAGTCGGTCGTGAAGCCCCTGTGGAACTCCTACGAGTCCGTGGCCGTCGAGCGCCCGTGGATCATCCACGCCGCCGTCGCCGCCGAGGCCATCGTCGGCACCGGCATGCTGGTTGCCGCCGTGCGTGCCTCCGCCCCGCGTTCCGGGTGGATGCGCTTCGCCGGTATCGTCGGCGGCCTCATGGTGGTCGATTCGATCGCGGAGCTGTCCCTGGCTAAGCATGTCTCCAAGCGCTTCGCGCGCCGCGCGGGCGAGGAGTAAGAGGAGTAAAGAGCCGCCAGAAACAGACGTGAAAGGGGGCCGGGGACGCGTGAGCGTTCCCGGCCCCCTTCGTCTCGTGAGAGTGCCAGCGCGGACGCAGGCCGCGTGCGCATCCGTCCGCACTCCGGGTCGTTGGTAGCGCGGCCAAAAACCGCGCCGACTCCCCTCAGGCCTTCAGTGCCTCGGCGGGGAAGTCCTGCGGGCGATCGGTGAAGATGCCGGTGACGCCCCAGGAGGCCAGCTCGCGGGCCTGCTCGACGTCGTTCACCGTCCACACGTTGACGTCGAAGCCGGCGTCGCGCATCGCGCGCACGTCGGAGGCCGTCAGGCCCTCGACACCCGGGTGAATGGCGGTCGCGCCGAGGGCGGCTGCACCCTCGCGCCACTCGTCGGAAGCGCGCTCAATGAGCCAGCCGAGCGCCACGGTCGGGCAGGCCTCGTGGAAGGCGGCGAGCAGGTCGTGGTCGAACGACGAAACGATGAGGCGGGACGGCACCTTCTGGTCGGCGAGCGTGACACCCAGGGCCTCGATGAGGCGCTCACGCAGGCGATCCCCGCCCGCGCAGGGCTTGATCTCCAGGTTCGCGCCCATCTGCTGCGCGTAGGCGAAGGCCAGGACGTCCGCGGCCTCGGGGATGCGCTCGAAACGGTAGGTGTCCGAGAACCAGCGGCCGGCGTCGAGGCGGCGGATGTCGGAGAACCCGAGCTGGTAGTACGAGCCGGACCCCGTCGTCGTGCGGTCGAGGGTGTCGTCGTGGATGACGATGAGGGAGCCGTCACCCGTGATGTCCACGTCGAACTCGAACCAGCGGGCGCCGACCTCCATGGCCTTGGAGAACGCGGCGATCGTGTTTTCCGGCGCGAGCGAGGACGCGCCCCTGTGAGCGATGATGCGGGGGAATTCGGACATGGATCCTCCTAGCGTGAGCGAGGCGAAAAGTAGTACCCCTTCACCATAGGTCGGGGTTCGACTCCGCGCTGAATATGGACGAGCGCCCCGGACCGGGCTCGATGAGGACGGCTTCGTCGCGCTTGGAGGGCAGGATCGTCTCGATGTACGAGGCCAGAGCCTCGTCACGCGTGACATCGTGGCCCGCCTGCTGGGCCATGTACCAGCGGTGCTCCAGGTACTCGTGGTACAGCTGGGCGGGCTCCAGCTTGCCGGCCAGTTCGCGCGGAATGGCGCGCACGACGGGGGTGAACACGTCGGTGATCCACTCGTGGGCGGCCTCCTCGAGAGGGATGCCCTCAAGGCCGTTGGTGGCACGCCACGTGTCGAGGTCGGCCAGGAGTCGCGCCGCCTGGTGCTCGCCGACGTCCATGCCGGTCAGACGCATGAACTTGCGGTTGTGGTGGCCGGCATCGACCACCTTGGGTTGAATGACGAGGCGCTCGCCGGAGGCATCGGTGGACATGTGTAGCTCGGCGACATCGAAGCCGAGGTCGTTGAGTCGGCGGATGCGCTCGTTGACGAGGTATTGGCGCTGGTCGTTGGGGATCGACTCCTCGGCGGTCACCTCGTTCCACAGCAGGTCGTACTGGGTGCGGATACGGTCGCCGACGTCGATGGGGTCGGAGTCCTCGGGGAAGAATCCGCCCGCCTGGAGGTCCATGAGCTCGCCGATGATGTTCGTGCGGGCCAGGTCGACATCGTACTCGCGCTGGCCGGGGGTCAGCTCCGGGTGTAGCTCGCCGGTTTCGGCGTCGACCAGGTAGGCGGCAAACTCGCCCGCGTCGCGGCGGAACAGCGTGTTCGACAGGGAGACGTCGCCCCAGTAGAAGCCCAGGAGGTGCAGACGCACGAGCAGCAGAGCGAGCGCATCGATGAGGCGCGTCGCCGTGTCTTCGCGCATCGACAGGGAGAAGAGCGCGCGGTAGGGGAGCGAGAACTGCAGGTGCTCGGTGATGAGGACCGCGTTGAGTTCCTCGCCCTCGGGGCTCTTGCGTCCGGTGATGACGGCGACCGGCTGAACGGACGGGGCGTCCAGGCGTGAGAGGTCTCGCAGTTGATCGTACTCGTGGTGCGCCACCGTCGGCCCGATCTCCTTGACCGCGAGCACGCGGCCAGACAGGTTCACGAAGCGCACAATGTGGCGGGAAATGCCGCGAGGTAGCGCCGCGAGTAGGCTGGACGGCCACTCCTCGAGGGGAACATCCCACGGGAGGTCCAAAAGGGCGGGGTCGACTGCGGCCGCCGTAATGTCCAGAGCCATGGTCCCCATTGTCGCATCTCGAACGCCGTGCGTATAGCCCCGACTCGGTATTGCACCTAGTCGCGGCCAAGAACACATGCGGGCACAGTGAAACCCCGGCCTCGTCCAGGAGGTACGAGAGGACGAGGCCGGGGCCGATTATCGCTGTGCGCGAGCGCTAGGCGTCACTCGGGCAGGCGAGCGCCCGTCGCAGCGGAGAAGTTGTGCTGCTGGCCCTCGCGGATGCGCACGTGCAGGACGCCGCCGCGCGCGGGAGCGGTGCGCGGGGGGACGCGCACGATCAGCTGCTTGCCGGTGCCCTCGGCGCCCGAGCCCAGGGCCTCGCCCTCGGCGGCGCCGGCCAGGTGGCCGTACACGTAGGCGTCCGAGCCGAGCTCCTCGACGAAGTCAACCTCGACGGGGATGGTGCCCTCGGTGTCGCCGGAGACGACTTCCAGGCCCTCGGGACGGAAGCCGATCTTGATCTTTCCGCCGTCCTCAGCGGTCATCGCGGCGCGGGCGGCCTCGGAGACGGCCACGCGTGCGGGGCCGAGCTTGGCCCACTCGCCGTCGACCGTGAAGGTGCCCAGGTTCATGGCGGGGGAGCCGATGAAGCCTGCGACGAACTCGTTGGCGGGACGCTCGTACATCTCCTGCGGGGTGCCGCACTGCTGGAGGAGGCCGCCGGCGAGGACCGCGATGCGATCACCCATCGTCAGAGCCTCGGTCTGGTCGTGGGTGACGTACACGGTGGTGACGCCGAGCTCACGCTGCAGGGAGGCGATCTGCGTACGGGTCTGGACACGCAGCTTCGCGTCCAGGTTCGACAGGGGCTCGTCCATGAGGAACACCTGGGGCTTACGGACGATCGCGCGGCCCATGGCGACGCGCTGACGCTGGCCACCGGACAGGGCCTTGGGCTTGCGGTCCAGGTAGGGCTCCAGGTCGAGGATCTTAGCGGCCTCTTCGACGCGCTTGTTGATCTCTTCCTTGGGGGTGCCGGCGATCTTCAGGGCGAAGCCCATGTTCTCGCGCACCGACATGTGGGGGTAGAGGGCGTAGTTCTGGAAGACCATCGCGATGTCGCGGTTCTTCGGCGGAACGTCCGTGACGTCCTTGTCGCCGATGAGGATGCGACCGGAGTTGACGTCCTCCAGGCCCGCGAGCATGCGCAGCGAGGTGGACTTACCGCAGCCGGAAGGGCCGACGAGGACGAGGAACTCGCCGTCCTTGATTTCGAGGTCGAGCTGGTCGACGGCGGGCTTGTCGGAACCCGGGTAGATGCGGGTCGCCTTGTCAAAAGTGACGGTTGCCATGGAGTTTTCCTTCCCACCGGCAGGTACGTGCCGGACGATCCGTAGTGGGTGACCGTGGAGCGTCTTCGCCCACGGAGCCGCGAACACGGATCATTCCGCGCGCGCGACTAATAGGGAAGTTAGCACGCTCGCGCGCGGGTGTACAGTTCGGCTCAGATCGTGGATTCTCGGTGCGTTTTTCCTCGCTGATCGCAGGGACGAGGCCGGGGCCGCCCCGCGCGGATGGCCGCAGATGGGGGAGGGGCCAGGTAGTCTGAGGGCGTGGAAGAAGGCGAGGAACTGGGCGGCTACAGGCTGATCCGCCGACTCGGAACGGGCGGCGCGGGAACGGTCTGGCTTGCCGAAGACGGGGGTGGCACGCGTGTCGCCCTCAAAGCCATGCACCCCGCGATGGCGGCTTCGGAGGCGTCGCGTGCGCGCCTCGAACGTGAGACGCGCACCGTGAACTCCGTGCGCTCGCCCTTCGTCGCGCACATCGTTGACGCGGAGACGGAGGCGACGCAGCCCTTTGTGGTCTCGGAATACGTCGAGGGGCCCACGCTCGCGGAAATCCTCGTCTCCGGACCGGTCCCGCTGCGCGGTGTCGCAGCTCTGTCGTATCACCTGGCCTCCACGATTGCGGCGGTCCACCACGCGAACATCATTCACCGCGATATCAAGCCCTCCAACATCATCTGTTCGCCGCGCGGCCCCGTTCTCATCGATTTCGGCATTGCGATGGCGACGTCGGATCAGCACCTGACCAGCACGGGCCTCGTGTCCGGGACTGCCGGATACACTGCGCCCGAACTGCTCCAGGGACACGGCGCCACGAAAGAATCGGACTGGTGGGCCTGGTGTGCGACGTTGCTGTCCTGCGCGACCGGCCGCCCGCCGTTCGGCAAGGGGGACGTCTCCGCCACCATGCTGCGTGTCCTCGAGGGGGACCCTGACCTCGCCGGATTGCATCCCATGGTCGCCGACGCGCTCGCGGGCGGGCTCTGCCCCGATCCGGATGAACGTCCATCACCCTCCCTGATCGTCGCCGACCTCATGAGCGCCGTCGGATGGGCGCCCGGAGAGCTCGACTACGTGACCGTGAACTGGGCTCAGCTCCTCGACACTGGCATGCGCACGCAGATGGTCAGCTCCGACCCGCAGGAAATCGCCGCGCCTCCTGAGTGGGAGGATGCGGGGCAGCGCCCTGATGCCTCGGGTGCGCGCGCCGTCTCCTATCCCCAGCATCCGCGCCGCGATGCCTCGGAGTTCACCGCGGCAAATGACCACACCGACGTCGTGGACACCGCATCCGTCGCCGAGGGATACGGTGACTGGGAAGATGATGTCGATGAGGTCGCCTGGCACGATGATGCGACTGACACGTGGCAGGTCGTCGACGACGCGGATCCTACCGAGGTGATGGCTCCCTATCCGCAGCCTCACTACCAGGGGGTCCAGGGCGGCTACGGGGAATCATGGGGCGGCAACGGTGCAGGTCCCGGCGTGGCGCCCGGATACGGGCAGCAGCTCCCGCCTCAAGCGGCCTTCGCGTCCTCGCCGATGGGGGCGGGACAGCAGTGGAACCCCGGCCAGACCGCGGTCGGCGCGCAGGGCGAGTCGGCCTCGTCCCCGGCGAAGAAGAGCGCCTGGATCTCCAGCGCCGCACTCCTCGCACTCCTGGCTGCGCTGCCCTTCCTGCTCGGCATGAGCGGCACCCTCATCGTCGGCATCGCCCTGACCGCCTTCGGCCTGGTCGGCGCCATGAATCGGTGGCTCGAGAGGCGCCGCATCCTGCGCGGCCCCAAGGCCTCGGACGGTGCGGCTGTCATCGCTATGTCCCCGATCCTGCTCGTGCGCTCGGTCCTCACCATCGCCCTCGGCCTTGTCGTGGGAGGGCTCGTTCCCTACGCGATCTGGGCTTTCGTGTCCTACTCCCGCGAGGGGCGCATCCTCTGGTCCTGGCCGGCCGACATTGCCACCGCCGCGAGCCTTGATCGTGACGATTACTGGTTGGGCGATCCGCGTGGGACGATTATCGTATGGGCGCTCGCGAGCGTCACTCTCCTGGCGGCGTGGCTGATGCCGTTTGCCGCGGATCTGCGCGTCGGGATGGCGACATCGCTGCGCACGATCGTGCGTCCTGCATGGGGGCGCGCGCTCCTCGCGGTAGGCTGTGGAGGGTTCCTTGCAGGTGCGTGGCTGATCGTCACGGGTGGGCTGGCGCACTAAGCGCGGGAGGACCGCGCCCGATACTATTGCAACATTCAACTACTTTGGAGGGTGAGTTCATGGCTCAGAAGAAGAAGCCGGCCGTCGACCCCGTGCGCGCCAAAGCCGCGCAGATGCGCCAAGCACAGGAGCGCGCCGACCGCCGCACCCGCATCATCGTCATCTCCGCCGTCGCCGCGATCGTCCTCGCCATCGCCGCCGCCGTCGGCGGCGTCATCTGGAAGCAGCAGGCGCAGGTCAACGCTGCACACAACGTCGACGCGTCCCAGGTCCTCGGCCCCTACGCCGACGGACGCCCGATCATCGTCAACGCGAACGGCGTGGTCGCCGAAGCCGACCCGAACCTGCCCACCCTCACCGAATACTTCGACTACTCCTGCCACGCGTGCGCCGACCTCGACGCGTACATGGGTGCGGACCTCACCACGTGGGCGGCCGAAGGCCACTACAACATCGAGCTGCAGCCCGTCATCACCGTCAACATGGACTACCTGAAGCCCGCTGCCAGCGCCTCCCTGGTCGTCGCGCAAAAGGCACCCGACAAGTGGGTGGACTTCCACCACGCCCTGCTCGCCTACTTCCGCAGCCAGTTCCAGGCCTCCAACGGCACCGTCGTCCAGAACCTCGACGCCTCCTGGAAGCAGGTCAAGGTCATCGCAGCCGAGGTGGGCGTCCCCTCCGACGTCATCGACACCTTCCCCGTGAACGCGGTCGACGACTACCTCAAGGCCTCGACCACCGCCTGGCAGAACGCCGGATACAGCGGCCGCAACGGAAGCCTCGGCACCCCCGAACTCGTCAAGGATCACTCCACGGTGATCCCGCTCGGCACCCAGCTGCCCGCGCTGCGCCAGACCATCGCCCAGGAATACGGCATCACCGATTCCGCCACCCAGGGCACCGATTCAACCACGGCCCCCGAGGCCACCGAACCCTCCCAGAGCGGGGCCGACAACACCCAGAGCTCCGAAACGACCAACAGCTCCAACTGAGCCTGTCGGCACTGTGGGGGTGGGACCGCTGCGCGGCCCCACCCCCACAGTCATCGCTGCGTCGCATCCGTGCGACCGGCCACTCACCGTCGCCCGCGCGCGCCGGAGCCCCCACCTGTGGCACACTAGTGTCCGCCGCCGGCTTAGCTCAGTTGGTAGAGCAGCTGTCTTGTAAACAGCAGGTCATCGGTTCGAGTCCGATAGCCGGCTCCACGGAGTCCCTCACCGCGGCACCGCAGCCGCACCCCACCTCGCCCGATCAGGCGAGGTGCCCCGGCCTCGTCAATGAGAAGCGCCCAGCGACCAATCCACGCCGGACGTCCCCTGTGCTTCCAGCAGCTCATTCGCCCGCGAAAACGGCCGCGAGCCGAAAAATCCGCGATACGCCGACAGTGGCGACGGGTGCGCCGACGCGATAATCGGTGTCTCGCCGAGGCGTGGCGTGAGCGACTGCGCGTCCTTACCCCACAGGATCGCCACGAGAGGCGCACGCGAGCCATCCGGCCTCGTGCGGGACACCAGCGCATCAATCGCGCACTGCGTGACCTCTTCCCAGCCCCGGCCTCGATGCGACGCCGGCGCACCCGGACGCACCGTCAACACGCGGTTCAGCAGACACACGCCCTGCTCGCACCACGGGGTTAGATCCCCCGACGTCGGAGCAGGCACGCCCATATCCTCGCTCAGCTCGCGGAAAATGTTGATCAGCGACTTGGGGAGCGCCACCCCCGGGCGCACCGAAAACGACAAACCCATCGCATGGCCCGGCGTCGGATACGGGTCCTGCCCGACAATCAGAACCTTCACCTTGTCGAACGGGTATGTAAACGCGCGCAGCACATCCGTGCCGGCAGGCAGGTAGCCGCGCCCCTCCTCGACCTCGGTCGCCAGCATCGCGCCCAACTCGTGGACGCGCCCCTCCACCGGGGCGAGTGCCCGAGCCCAACCCGGATCAATCAATTCAGTCAGCGGACGGGGATTGTGTTCACTCATAGCATCAGCCTAATGCCGCACAAGCCACGCCACATTCCCCGCGCGCCACTTGCGCCCCACTCCCTCTTATCCGATAGTCTGAACGCGTGAGTTCTCAGTACCCCAGGGATGAATTTGACCGCGCCGGCGAAGATATGCCCGTCGGCATGCACCGCCCCAAGCCGTCCAAGTGGAAGAACGTGTGGCCTTTCCTGGCCATCCTCGTGATCGTTCCGGCCCTCGGATGGGCAGCGGCGACCGCCCTGTCGCGCCAACAGACCACGACGCCGGCCACGACCACGCCGACCGTTGCCGCGACGACGCCCAGTGCGTCCGCGAGCCCCAGCGCCGCGCCCACAGTCGATGCCACCCCTTCTGCCGAGCCTACGCCCTCCCCGAGCTCGTCTTCCCCGGCGGCTACCTCAGAGCCTGACCACGGCGCCGTCATTCAGGTCCTCAACGGCACCGGCACTCAGGGGTACGCCAGCCAGCAGGCCCAGATCCTGAACCAGGCCGGATACGCGGGGACCAGCGCCGCGAACGCCGACGGCTGGACCACTCAGACGTCTACCGTCTTCTACGAGGATCCCCGGATGGAAGGCACCGCCAAGGACATCGCCTCGAAGCTCGGTATCTCGAACGTGCGCCAGGAAAGCGGTCTCGGTAATCCCGATATTGTCGTGATTCTTCGATGATCCTCTGATACTGGGTGAGCCGCCCGGCCCCTGTGGGGTCGGGCGGCTTTGCTATGCCTCGGTGGTGTGTTGCGCCGCCGGTGTTCCGGCGGTGTTGGTGGCGCCGCTGGTGTTCCGGGCGCCGTCGGGCCCGGCCGCCCGCGAGAACGCCACACGCGAGCCTGCGGCTCGGAGTGGTCGATCTCGAGGCCCGCCCTGGCCCTCCGGACCCTCCGGCACCGCGGCCTGGCTCCGCCGCCGCCCACTAGCACCGCGGCCTGGCACCGCGACCAGCCCTGTCGGCACGGTAATTTCGCATGCAATTCCCTTTTGGGTATTTCAAACTTTGAATTCATATCGTTGGAATTGCAACATTTCTGGGCTTTGTTGAAAGTTCAGGCAACCGAATTGCATGCGAAATTTGGGGGGTTTATTACTGGGGCGAGATTGGGGTGAGGTGGGGTGTTGGTGCGTGACTTTTTTCGCCCCGCTCGTCGTGTTGGTGGGGGAAGCGGGACAAAACTCTCCCTGCTGGCGCAAAATGGGCCAAAAACAGCGTTTTGGGGCGTGCTGGGAGAGTTTTGTACCGGGTGGGTCGCCGAGCCGGGTGTGCTGGGAGAGTTTTGTACCGGGTGGGTCCGTCGGGGGTGTGTGCTGGGAGAGTTTTGTACCGGGTATGGTCCAGCGAGGTCGTGCGGGATGAATTCCGGTTCCTCAGGCAACTGGAGGACATTCATCGACGGTCGTCGCGCATGAGACGTGGAACTCTCGGGTAGTAGATCCATGCTCCGTGCATCGGCTTCGACGAGCTTCCTCGTATTCGATGGGGGGCCGGCGGCGTGTTGTCACCTCGTCCATATCATCGCGCGCGGTCTGTGTGAGACCTCGTGAACGGATGTAGAGAGGGCCACGTGTTGCCTCAGTCTGACGCCTCGATCATGCCCCGATGGGGAGTGCCATGCGTGCTTACCCTCTGCCTTGTGTGTTACGCCCTGAGCGCATCCGACTCAAGCTCAGTGACCTCGCCTTGCACTCTGGGGTGGTGAGTGCCAAAATCTTAGTTAGCACTCCGACATGGAGAGTGATAAGAGCATCGGTTCGATGAGGTCGTCTCACACAAGCGGCCGTCCGTCGCGGGCATCGAACCCGATCCGCATCGCGGAAGGACACATTTTCAATGAGCAAGATCATCAAGTTTGATGAAGATGCCCGTCGTGGCATGGAGAGCGGCCTCAACCTGCTGGCCGACACCGTCAAGGTGACGCTTGGCCCCAAGGGCCGCAACGTCGTGCTCGACAAGAAGTGGGGCGCCCCCACGATCACCAAGGATGGCGTTTCCGTCGCCAAGGAAATCGACCTGGACGATCCGTTCGAGCGCATCGGCGCCGAGCTGGTGAAGGAAGTTGCCAAGAAGACCGACGACGTCGCGGGTGACGGCACGACCACCGCGACCGTTCTGGCACAGGCGCTGGTCCACGAGGGCCTGCGTAACGTTGCCGCCGGCTCTAACCCGATCGCCCTCAAGCGCGGCATCGACCAGGCCGTCGAGGCCATCGTCGCCCAGCTGCACGCCGACGCCAAGCCCGTCGAGACCACCGAGCAGATCGCTGCCACGGCCTCCATCTCCGCCAACGATCCCGCCATCGGCAAGCTCATTGCCGAGGCCTTCGAGAAGGTCGGCGCCGAGGGCGTCGTGACCGTCGAGGAGACCAACTCCTTCGACACCACCCTGGAGACCACCGAGGGTATGCGTTTCGACAAGGGCTACCTGTCGGCCTACTTCGTGACCGACCAGGAGCGCCAGGAAGCCGTCCTCGAGGACGCCTACGTCCTCCTCATGGACTCCAAGATCTCCAACGTCAAGGACATCGTCCCCGTCCTGGAGAAGGTCATGCAGACCGGCAAGCCCCTCGCGATCATCGCCGAGGATGTCGAGGGTGAAGCCCTCGCCACGCTGGTCGTCAACAAGATCCGCGGCACCTTCAAGTCCGTGGCCGTCAAGGCCCCCGGCTTCGGTGAGCGCCGCAAGGCGATGCTGCAGGACATGGCCATCCTGACGGGCGGCCAGGTCATCTCTGAGACCGTCGGCCTCTCCCTCGAGAACGCTGACCTCGAGCTGCTGGGCCGCGCCCGCAAGATCGTCGTCTCCAAGGATGAGACCACCATCGTCGAGGGTGCTGGCGACAAGGACATGCTGGATGCCCGCGTGCGCCAGATCCGCCAGGAGATCGAGAACACCGACTCCGACTACGACCGCGAGAAGCTGCAGGAGCGCCTCGCCAAGCTGGCTGGCGGCGTCGCCGTCATCAAGTCCGGCGCGGCCACCGAGGTTGAGCTCAAGGAGCGCAAGCACCGCATCGAGGACGCCGTTCGTAACGCTCGCGCGGCTTCCGAAGAGGGCCTGGTCGCCGGCGGCGGCGTCGCCCTGATCCAGGCTGCCACCGTGGCGCTGCCCAAGCTCGATGCTCTCACCGGCGACGAGGCGACCGGCGTGAACATCGTGCGCCTGGCCATCTCCGCTCCGCTCAAGCAGATCGCTGAGAACGCGGGCGTCGAGGGTGGCGTGGTCGCCGACCGCGTTGCTCACATGGAGCCCGGCCACGGCCTGAACGCTGCGACCGGCGAGTACACCGACCTCATGGCCGCGGGCATCTCCGACCCGGTCAAGGTCACCCGTTCCGCGCTGCAGAACGCCGCGTCGATCGCAGGCATGTTCCTGACGACCGAGGCCGTCGTTGCCGACAAGCCCGAGGCTCCGGCCGCGGGTGGCGACGATGCGGCTGCTGGCATGGGCGGCATGTACTGAGCCGCTCGGCGTTAAGCTGATCCGCCTGGGGGCGGGACTCGTCAGGGTCCCGCCCCCAGGCGTCTGTCTACCAGCCCGAGGCATTGGCACGAGGCGTAGGAGCCCTGGCCGGAATTGCTGCTCCGAGTGGGCGGGTTAGGCTCCAGCGAAGAGCGCGGCGGAGTGGGCCTCTGCATCGGAGTAGGTCGCGGCGGCCGCCTGTAGTTGCGTGGAGATGCTGTCAAGGGCGTCGTGCGTCTGCGCTTGGACGGCTTGCCACTGGGTGATGGATGCCTGGAAGTTCACCTGAGCGCCGCCGGTCCACGAGTCCTGCAGTGCTAAAAGTTGGGCCATCATCGTATCGACTTCGCTACGGATGGTGGATGCGGTTGCGCAAGCCTGGGCGGCTGCGGCGGAAATCTGTTCGGCGTCGACGGCGTATGCGGTCATGATGTCACTCCTTTGTGGGACCCCGGGTGGGTCCGTCGACATCGACGCTACGCGCGTGACAGCGCGTGATCCAGGCAGAAATGAAACCCTGTGGATAACTGCCTGATGGGAAAAGTGCCTGTGGATGGCTCCGATGTATACCTACGCTGCTGATGGGTGAGTTGCCGAGGGCTTGGCTGCGGTGCCGGCGGATGGTGGGGCTTGCCCCCAGAAAAGTCGCATGCAATTCGATTGGGTGAAGTTTCAACAAAGTCTGGAAACGTTGCAATTCCAACGTTATGAATTCAAGGTTTGAAATAGTCGCGGGGGAATTGCATGCGAAATTGGGGGTGGGTGAAGCAATGGCGTGCGTGATGGCTGGGTGAGGGGGCCTGGTCGCGGTGCCGGTGGCGGCGGTGCCGGTGGGTGGTGGCAGGGCCAGGGCGGGCCTCGAGATCGACCACTCCGAGCGCAGCTCGCGTGTGGCGATCTCGCGGGCGGGCCGCCGCCCACCGGCACGCACAGCGGGCAGGTTCGGCGAGGTAGGCCCGCCGACGCGCACAGGGGGCAGGTCCGGCGAGGCAGGCCCTACGGCACTGCATAGCGGCCCGCCGCCCATGGGCGCACCGAGCAGCCTGAACGTGCAGAGCAAAGTGATGGAGCCGCCCCCCGAGTGGGGAGGACGGCTCCATTGGTCGACGCGTCGGATGGCCTGACAAGCAGGTGCCAGCCGCGGCCTCGTCAGTCGGCGGTCGGAAGGTCCAGGGATTCGACGGCGGATTCGAGGGAGGAGGTGGTTTCCACGTCCTCGTCGGAATCCGTGTTTTCCTCGATCTTGCGAGGCAGGACTCCGGTGGACGTTGCCTCGTCGTCCGCGGAAGCGACGGGGATGCGCTTCTTGATCGAGCGGCGCTTGATGATCAACGTGCCGGTCGTCGTCGTGGAGTCCTCCACGACTTCGTCGGTGTCGTCCGCCTCCTCGGTGTCGTCCGTGTCCTCGGCCTGGGCGGCCTGGCACAGCTGGGCCTTCTCTCGCTCGAGGCGGGTCAGCTCGACCTCGAGGTTTGCGCGGGCGGTGTCTTCCCACGCGGAGCCGAGGGGGGACTGGTAGATCGTCTCGTAGCTCAGGAGCTTCTTGACGAGCGCCATGCGGGCCTTGGTGAACTGCAGGTCGTCGAGCTCGCTGAGTTCGGCGCGCAGGGATGTGCGGAGCTTCTTGTAGTCCTGCGGGCTGCAGGCCAGACACGCCAGGTCCGCGTCGACGAGCACCTGCGCGTCGAAGTCGGTGCGGGGCGCGCGGTGGCGCGTGAGGAACGCGATCAGCTCGTCGATGCGTGCGACGACCTCCTCGGGAACGCCGAGGTTGGTGAGGCGGTTGTGCGCGTGATCGATGCATCGGGTGGAGGCGAAGTTCGCCTGGAATCCACCGAGCTTGATCTCGAGCGCCTTGTTGAGGAAGGCGCCGTGGTACCACGCAGCGACGCGCAGGATGTCGGGGTCGTGCGCGGACGACGAGATTTCATCGATATGGGTGAGCGTGTTCATGAGCCGACGCAGGTTGTGCAACTGCCGGTTAGGCGCGCTCCACCGCTGCATGAGGTCCGTGCCCTCATGTTCGAGGTCTGTGTCGGTCGCGGTTGCGCCGATTTGCTGCATGGCGTCAACGAAAGACGTCAGCAGCCACTGAGGTGCTTGAGCACCCATGGGCCACTCTCCTTGCTGAGGAATACCCGAGCCATGCTAGTGCGCTTTTGAGCGAAGGTCACGTTCGTTGGTAAAAAATCGGGGAAAATCCCGATCGTTTCGCATGAACTGTCAGGGCGGAAATGGCCACAATTGAGCGGAAAAGTCGAGAGCGCGAGTTCTGCTCGTTATGTCGTTCACGTCGTGGGGAGCTCGATGCGGACGGTGAGTCCACCGCCTTTCGTCTTGCTGAGCGATGCGTTGCCCCTGTGAGCTGCGAGGATCCCGGAGACGATGGCGAGGCCGAGGCCGGATCCGCCGGATTTTCGGTTGCGTGAGCTGTCGGCGCGGTAGAAGCGTTCGAAGACGCGCCCGCGGTCAGTTTCGTCGATGCCGGGGCCGTGGTCGCGGAGCTCGACGATGGCGGTGTCGCCGCTGCGTCCGAGGGCGATTTCGACGGGGGAGCCTTCGGGCGTGTAGCGGACGATGTTGCCGATGAGGTTAGTGAAGACCTGGGAGATGCGGTCGCGGTCGCCGGGGATGATGAGGGTCATGGGGGGTGTGCGTCCGCTGATGCCGGTGAGTCCGACCGTGCGCGTGGGGTCGAGTGCTTGAAGGTCGAAGACCGCGTTGTCGGCGAGTTTGACGAGGTCGATGTCGGTGATGTCGAGGGGACGACCTTCGTCGAGGCGGGCGAGGGTGAGGAGGTCTTCGACGAGGGTGGCCATGCGCGATGATTCGGAGGCGATGCGGCCCATGACTTCGTCGGTGCGTTCGGCGGGCACGCCGCCCATGGCGTAGAGCTCGCAGTATCCGGAGATGGCGGCCAGGGGCGTGCGTAGCTCGTGGGAGGCGTCGGAGACGAAGCGCTTGATTTTTTGTTCCGAGGCTTGGCGCGCCTCGAAGGATTGCTCGACTTGGGTGAGCATGGTGTTGAGTGAGAGGGCGAGGGAGCCGACTTCCGTGGTGACGGGGTGGGGGGTGACTCGCTTCGTGAGGTCTCCGGCGGCGATTTTGCCGGCGGTGGACTCGATGGAGCGCAGGGGGAGGAGGGCGCGGCGCACGAGGACGCGCCCGGTCCAGCCTCCGATGAGGACGATGATTGAGCCGGCAACCGCGAAGTAGGAGGCTGTCGTGCGCAGCGTGTGCTGCATGTCCGACAGGGGCAGGGCGATGGTCATGTATCCGGAGAACTGCCCGGAGTCCTGCTCGTACACGGGGACGACGAGGGCACGCCACCCGAGGCCCATCTTCGAGGAGGAGACGGTGATGGGCAGGGTGCGGAACGAGGAGATGGGGGCCGAGGAGGTGTCGACGAGGTCGGGAAGGTTGGGTTTGCCCGAGACTTTGAGGGTGTCTTCTGAGTAGAAGTAGCGGTCGGTCCCGTCGGTGTTGCGGATGTGGATGTAGTAGAGGGTGGGGATGCCGCCTTGGCCGTCGGCGGAGAAGGTGGCTGTGGAGGCGGAGATCTGCAGCGTGTGGGCGGTTGCGATGAGCTGGTCGTCGATTTGGGAGGTGAGGTGGCGCTGCAACAGGCCGATCATGACTGTTCCGGACAGTGAGAGTCCGACGGCGAGCAGGGAGGTGATGAGCGTGACGAGCTGGGAGGAGAGGGGTTTGGAATCCCACCACGCTTCGATCCGTTGAGCGAGGCCGGGGCGCACGTCAGTCCTCAGCGCGCAGGATGTAGCCGACTCCGCGCTTGGTATGGATCAGTTCGCCGGAGGATCCTTCGACGGCGAGCTTGCGTCGCAGGTAGGAGATGTAGGACTCGACGATGGCGACTTCGCCGTCCCAGTCGTATTCCCAGACGTGGTCGAGGATCTGCATCTTGGAGACGACGCGTCCGGCGTTGATGACGAGGTAGCGCAGGAGCTTGAATTCGGTGGGGGACAGGTCGATGGGCACGCCCGCGCGCGTGACTTCGTGGGCGTCCTCGTCGATGACGAGGTCTCCGACGCGCAGGAGTGCGTCGTCTTCTTCGGAGCCCATGGTGCGGCGCAGGATGGCGCGGATGCGGGCGACGACCTCTTCGAGGCCGAAGGGCTTGGTGACGTAGTCGTCGCCGCCGACGGTCAGGCCCTGGATCTTGTCGCGCATGTCGTCGCGCGCGGTGAGGAAGAGGACGGGGATCGTGATGCCGGCGTCGCGCAGGCGCCGGGTGACGGTGAAGCCGTCCATGTCGGGGAGCATGACGTCGAGGACGATGAGGTCGGGGCGCGAGGCCTGGGCTTCGTGGAATGCGCCGCTGCCGTCCTCGGCGGTGACGACGTCGAAGCCGGCAAAACGCAGCGAGGAGGCGAGGAGGTCGCGGATGTTGGGTTCGTCGTCGACGACGAGGAGTTTTGCTTCAGTTCCCGGGGTGCTCATGCGACCAGTGTCGCCTATGTGTCTGAATGTTTCCTGTGAGGTAGGTGGGAGTGTGGGCACTGCTTTTGTTTGCTTCGCCACTTCGGGCGGCCACGCGGGAGCAAAGGACGAGAAAAGGCGCGGAAAAGATGTGCAAGAATTGAAGCATGTCATCCCGCAGCTCAGTGGACGTCCTCTCGCCCGAGGGCGTCGAATTTCAGCACGTATCCGCCAAACTCGCGACCCTGCGCCTCGGTAACGCCCTCGCGGCCTGCGGCGCCCTGTGTGGCCTGATCTCCGCGCTCGTCCTCATCGTCGATATTCCGGCGCTGTGGTGGCTCATGCTCGTGCCCGCCGCCATCGCACTGGTGTGCCTGTGGCTCGTGCCCGCTCAGGTGCGAGCCCTGCGCTACGCCCTGGCCGAGACGGACTTCGTCATCCGCCGCGGCGTTCTCAAGCGCTCGATGACCCTCGTGCCCTACGGCCGCATCCAGTACGTCGACATCTATCAGGGGCCCGTCCTGCGCCTGCTCGGCATCTCGACGATCAAGCTCTCGACCGCGAGCGCGAAGACCGACGCGACGCTGGGCGGCGTGCCGGTCGCGGACGCGGCGCGTCTGCGTGATGTCCTGGCGGAGCGCGGCTCGGCGGAGCTGATGGGCCTATGAGCACGGACCTCTCCGTGGGCGGCATCGCCCCCGAGGACTGGAAGCCGCTTCATCCCCTCACCTACGTTCCTCGGGTTGTGGGCAGCATTGCCGGTGTTGTTGGCGTGGTGTCCCTGAGCAACGCGTCCGCAATCGGACGCATGCTGGGCGGCGAGACGCCGCCGTGGCTCGCAACCACGGGCATTTTCCTGGGCCTTCTGATTGCGGCGGGCATCGTTCTCGCGCTCGCGGGCGCGTACTGCTACCTGTCGTGGAGGAAGACCCGCTACGCGGTGAGCAACACGGCGATCTGGTACCGCGCGGGGATCCTCACGCGCACGCAGCGTCACGCGCGGCTGACGCGCATTCAGACGATCAACGTGTCGTATTCGCTCGTGGGGCGCATCCTTGGCCTCGGATATCTGGACATCGAGGTTGCTGGAGGGGCCGACTCGAATATCAAACTGGGCCTGCTGCCTGCCGCCCAGTTGGAGGAGCTGCGTGCGCTTCTCCTCGCGCTCGCTTCGGGTGCGATCGACGAGGTCGTGGATCCCGCCGACCTCGCCGGTGCCTCGGCCCGCGCGGCGACGACAAAGACACCGCTGGAGGCCCCGGAGCGCCCCGTTTTCAAGGTCGGCTTCGTCACGCTCCTGGTGTCCATGCTGGCGAGCATCGACAACGTGGTCGCCCTGTTCTTCGGCGTCTTCCTGATCGGTTTGAACGGATTCCTCATTGGAGTTGTCGGTGTCACGTCGATCATGAGCTTCCTGGGCATCTTGGCGGGCGCGTTCAGTCTCCTGGCGGGCGTCTGGGCGCGTTTCGATCGGGAGTTCGGCTTCACCGCGGCGATCGCCGCGGACGGCGTGCGCATCGACCGCGGCCTGACGGCTCGTCGCCACGTGACGATCCCGCCGGGGCGCATCCATGCCATCGAGGTGACCCAGCCGCTCATCTGGCGACTGTTTGGCTGGTATCGCGTGGAGATCACGCAGGCCGGCAACGCGGCGCACACGCAGGATGAGAAGAATAAGGGCATGAAGGTCGATGTGGCCTCGGATGTGCTGCTTCCCGTCGGCACTCGCGCGGAGGTCATGCAGGCGATTGCGATGGCGATCCCGGATCTGGGCGTCGATGATCCTGACGGCTTCCTTGAGGCGCTGCGCGTCGGTACGCGCGAGGACCAGTGGATGACTCCGATCCCGCCGAGCGCGAGGATCCTGGATCCGCTCGAGTACGGCCGCCGCGCCTTCGGTTTGACCGACACCGTGTTCGCGATCCGCGACGGGTTTTTCAACCTGCGTTTCTCGATCATCCCGCTGACGCGCATCCAGTCGGTCTCGCTGCATCAGGGGCCCGTTCAGCGGTGGCGCGGCGTCGCTTCCGTGCGTGCCGAGCTGGTTCCGGGCCCGGTCGCGTCCATGGCCGAGCACGTCGAGGCGGGCCGCTCGCTGGAGCTGTGGGAGCAGGTGTCGCGGGCCTCGAAAATTCGTCGCGAGGCCGAGGGAAGCGAGCGCTGGCTCTCGCGTGTCACCGCGATCGTCGAGGCGACCTCACAGCGCGCGGAGGACGACAAGTAGCGCGGCGATCGGCGACAATGGAGCCATGAGCACCCCCGGACGCCTCGGAATCGGCATCATCGGCATGGGCCACGTCGGCCCCGTCATCGGCTCCGCCCTGCGCGCGGTCGGGCACCAGATCGTCGCCGTTTCCGCCTCGTCTGAGGCCTCCCGTGAGCGCGCGGACGCGATGCTCCCCGGCGTTCCGATTGCCACGCCCGAGGAGGTCGTGCGCCGCTCCGAGGTGGTCATCGTGGCCGTTCCCGACGACCAGATCGGCCCCCTCGTGTCCGGCCTGGCCGACCTGGGGGCCTGGCAGAGCGGGCACATTGTCATCCACCTGTCCGGTGCATCCGGCGTCGGTTTGCTGAGCGCCGCCGCGGACGCTGGGGCGATCCCGCTGGCCATCCACCCGGCGATGACGTTCACGGGTACCAGCGTCGACGTGGCGCGCCTCGTGGGTACTCCCTTCGCGGTGACGGCGGCGGCCCCCTTCCTGCCGATCGCCCAGGCCCTCGTCGTCGAAATGGGTGGCGAACCCGTCGTCGTCGCCGAGGAGGACCGCCCCCTCTACCACGCCGGCCTCGCTCACGGCGCCAACTTCATCGCCGGTATCACCGTGCAGACGACGCGCATTCTCGCGCAGGCGGGCATCGAGAACCCCGCCCTCTACGTGCGCCCTCTCCTCGAGGCTGCCCTCGACCGCGCCCTCACCGAGGGGGTTGCGGGCATCTCCGGACCCGCCGCCCGCGCCGACGCGGGAACGATCGCCGCGCACGCGCGATGCCTCGGCTCGCGCGAGGCGCTCGCGGGGGAGCGAGACACCTACGCGGACATGACCCGTGCCCTCACCCGCCTGCTGCGCGACGCGCGCCTCCTCGACGAACGCGCCGCGACCAGCGTCGAGGCCGCACTGCTCGATCCGGACGCCTGACGACTGCCCGCCCTCCGACCCCGAAACGCGCGATGGAGCAGCGGCGCAACCCCGGCCTCGTCGCGAAAATTTCAGGCGTGAGGAAAGCGACTCGATTGCGCACCGGCGGGCCGAAGTTGCAAGAATAGAACCATGACCCATCGCCCTGTCCTCACCCACACGCGTGCCGAGCTGGCCGACGCCCTGTCGCGCCTGCCCGGCACGAAGGCTCTTGTGATGACCATGGGTGCCCTCCACTCCGGGCACCTGCAGCTCGTGCGCGAAGCCCGCGAACTGGCCGATCACGTGATCGTCACGATCTTCGTCAACCCGACGCAATTCGCGCCCGGTGAGGACTACGACGCATACCCGCGCACCCTGGATGCAGACATGGACGCCCTCGAGACGGTGGGCGCGGACCTCGTGTGGGCGCCCGCGCCGCAGGACGTGTACCCCACGCCCGCGACCGTGTCGATTGATCCGGGTCCCATCGCGCGCGTCCTCGAGGGTAAGACGCGCCCCACGCACTTCGCGGGCGTCGCCCTCGTGTGCACGAAGGTCGTCAACCTCGTGCGCCCCGACGTGGCGCTGTACGGGCAGAAGGACGCTCAGCAGCTGGCCGTCCTGCGCACCGTTTTCTCCCAGCTGGACATCCCCGTGCGCGTCCACCCCGTGCCGATCGTGCGCGCGGAGGACGGCGTCGCCCTGTCCAGCCGCAACCAGTACCTGAGCGATGAGGAACGCATCCGCGCCCGTGCACTGTCTCGCGCGCTTCGTCGCGGTGCCGAGGCCGCCGAGGCCGGGGCGCAGCCTGCGGACATCGTGTCCGAGTGCCGCTCGGTCATCGACGCCGAGGGTGGTATTGACCTGGACTACATCGCGCTCGTGGATGCGGGGACTTTCGAGATCCTCGCCGGCACCGAGTCCGTGCCCGTTGGCGAGGGGGCTGCGGCCCCCACGATCCTGTCCGACGGCTCGCGCGAGGGACGCATCCTCATCGCCGCCAAGGTGGGCACGACGCGCCTCATCGACAACATGGAGGTGCCGCTGCGCGGTGCCTCCACCGAACACGCCGGCCTCGTTGCTGAGCGTGCGGGAGACCTCGCATGATGGAAATAACCCGCGAGATGGCGATCGGCAAGATCCATCGCGCCGTCGTCACCGGCGCCGACCTGCACTACGTCGGCTCGATCACGGTGGACGAGGATCTGCTGGACGCTGCGAACATCGTTCCCGGACAGAAGGTCGATATCGTCGACGTCAACAACGGTGAGCGCCTCTCGACCTACACGATCGCGGGCGAGCGCGGCAGCGGCACGATCCAGCTCAACGGGGCGGCCGCCCACAAGGTGACCGTCGGCGACCTCGTCATCATCATGGCCTACGCCCAGGTCCCCGAATCGCTCGTGCGTCAGGTGAAGCCGTCTGTCGTCTTCGTCGACGGCTCCAACAGGATCGTCAGCGCCGGCGACCACGCGGGAAGTGTCCCCGAAGACTCCGAGCGGGCCCGCGAGCTGGGGTTGAAGAGCTCCGGCGTCTGATTGACAGGCCGGCAGGAGCGTCCACTTATTCGAGTGGGCGCTCCCTTGTTTTGCCTCGTTTCGTGCACCTTTGCTCGTTTGATGACGAGTGCCGTTCACAATTGTCCATACCTTGTCTTCCCCCGGCGCTGCCGTGCTCGTCACACCTATCCTCGAAGAACCGAACGAAAGGAAGGTGGGGCATGAGTAAGCGGCCGTCGCGCACGCGTCACGCACTCATCGGATACGCGTTCCTGTCGCCCGCCCTGATCGGCGTCCTCATCTTCATGGTCGTGCCCATCGGCGTCATCATGTGGGTGAGCCTGTACCGCTGGGACCTCATCGGGGACACGCGATACGTGGGTCTGGCGAACGTCACGAACGTGCTGAGCGACCCGGCGTTCCTGTCGTCGCTGCGCACGACGATTCTCTTCGTCCTCCTCGTCGTTCCCATCCAGATCATCCTTGGACTCTTTCTGGCGAACCTGTTGACCAAGGGAGTGCGCGGAACCGTTTTCTATCGCACGCTCATCGTCATCCCTTGGATCGCGCCACCGCTGGCCCTCGGCGTCGTGTGGTCGTGGATCTTCGCCCCCACAGGTGGTCTCCTCTCCGCGCTCGCGGGAACACGACTTGAGATCCTGGTCTCGCCCACGTGGGCCCTGCCCGCGGCTGCTTTCGTCGTCGTGTGGTCGAACGTGGGATACACGGCGCTCTTCTTCATCGCCGGATTGCTCGCGATCCCGCGTGAGCTCACCGAGGCCGCGACCGTGGACGGGGCCTCCTCGTCGCAGGTGTTCTGGCACATCAAGATGCCCCTCCTGCGCCCGACGTTCTTCTTCGTGTCGGTCACCTCGGTGATCTCGGTGTTCAACGTTTTCGATCAGATTTACGCGCTCACCAAGGGCGGTCCGTCCGGCTCCACCGAGGTGCTCGCCTACCTGATCTACAAGGAGGCGTTCGAGACCGGAAACGTGGGTCGCGCTGCCGTCATGGCGTGCGTCATGATGCTGCTCCTCATGGGCTTGACGCTGGCCCAGAACCTGTACTTCCGGAAGAGGACCACGTATGAGCTCGTCTAAGTCGCACTCGCGTCGTCCCTGGTGGTCGACCCTGGGGATCTACGTAGGGCTGTCGCTGGCTGCTTTCATCATGGTGGTCCCGCTGCTCTTTAGCTTCGTTACGGCCTTCAAGTCTCCGCAGGACTTCGCCTCGCACTCACCTTTCGCGCTGCCGTCGCCGCCCTCCCTGGCCTCGTTCCAGGCGATCCTGACGGGCCGAGTGAACTTCGGCGACGCGATCATCACGACCCTTCTCGTCGTGGTGGTGATGGTCGTGGGGCAGCTAGTGTCCTCCGTCCTGGCCGCCTACGCGTTCGCGCGCATCGAGTTCCCGGGACGCGAGGTGATCTTCTGGCTCTTCTTGGGCACCATGATGATCCCGGCGTCGGTCCTCGTTATCCCGCTGTACCTCATGATGGCCAAGATGGGGCTCAACAACACCTTCTGGGGCATCGTCTTGCCCTTCGTGTTCGCCTCGCCCTACGCGGTGTTCCTGCTACGTCAGTCGTTCCGTCAGATCCCCCAGGAGATCATTGATGCGGCGACGATGGACGGCGCTGGCCAGGTGCGTATCCTCTTCTCCATCGTCGTTCCCATCTCGAAGCCGATTATCTCGACCCTGGTTCTCATCACGGTCGTGAGTCAGTGGAACTCCTTCCTGTGGCCGCGGATCATCGCCGCCACCCGTCCCCGAGTCCTCACGGTCGCCACGGCCGCCCTGCAGAGCCAGTACAACGCGAATTGGACGTACGTCATGGCGGCGACGACCATCGCGCTCGTGCCCCTGATCGCTCTGTTCATCATCTTTCAACGACACATCGTTGAATCTATTGCCTTGACGGGCATCAAGTAACAACACAACCCATCACAACAGGAGGCCTTCATGAAAAGGCGTTTTATTACCGCTACCGCTCTGATTGGTGCCGCGTCGATGCTGATGGCCGCCTGTTCGCAGGGTGGCAGTACGTCGAGCGAGTCGGGTGCGTCCCTGACCCTGCGTCTGTGGGATGACCAGGCTGCCCAGGCGTACGAGGCTGCGCTGCCCGCGTTCACCCAGGAAACGGGGATCACGGTCAACGTCGAGGTGGTCCCGTGGTCCGACTACTTCACGGGCCTGCGTTCTGAGCTCGCCGCGGGCGCCGGACCGGACGTGTTCTGGTCCAACACGAACAACTACACGGAGTACGCGCGCGGTGGCAAGATCGTCAACATTGACGAGGAGTTCCCCGCCTCCGAGCGCGACGGCTGGCTTCAGGGCGCCATCGATCAGTACACGGTTGACGGACATCTCTACGGCGTCCCGGTCCTCACCGACCCGTCGATCGCGGTGTACTACAACAAGTCCCTCCTGGACGCGGCCGGAGTGAGCGTCGAGGACCTGCAGAACCTGTCCTGGGATCCGAACGCCTCGACCGACTCACTGCGGGAGATCACCCGCAAGCTGACGCTGGATTCGTCTGGTCGTAACGCTACTGACCCGGCCTTCGACGCGGAGCACATCGTTCAGTACGGCTACAACGCCGCGCTGGATGGCCAGGCCATGTTCATCCCGTACCTGGGGTCCGCGGGTGGCACTTTGCAGGATGCGAGTGGTCACTTCACGTTCGCGAGCCCCGAGGGTGATGCCGCGGTTGGCTACCTGGTCGACCTGATCAACAAGGAGCACGTGGCCCCGTCGGCCGCCGACACGAACGACAACGGCGACTTCAGCCGTGACCAGTTCCTGCAGGGCAAGATCGCGCTCTTCCAGTCCGGTTCCTACAACCTGGCGAACGTGTCCGAGGGCGCGTCCTTCGAGTGGGGCCTTGCTCCCCAGCCGAAGGGCCCTGCCGGTGCCGTGACGGTCGGTAACTCCGTCGTCGCCGCCGGTTCGACCACGAGCGCGAACCCCGAGGCCCAGCACAAGCTCTTGGCGTGGCTGGCCAGCGAGCAGGGTGGCGCCGCCCTGGGTTCGACCGGTGCTGGCTTCCCCGCGAACGAAAAGGCCCAGGCGACGTGGACCAACTACTGGTCGGAGAAGGGCATCGACACCTCGGTGATGGCCAAGACCCCGTCGGGTACGATCATGGCCCCCTTCGGCGCAAAGCTGGGCGCGGCAATGGACGCGTACAACGGCGTGCTCAAGGAGGTATTCCTGGGACGCACCGGCGTGCATGAGGGCGTCCAGGCCGCCCAGGATGCCGCAAACGCGGCGATTGATCAGTAGTCGTCACAGACTTGCGACAGGCGCCGGCGGGACACGTTCTCGCCGGCGCCTCAATAAGGAGTACACGAATGGATACCGTGCTGGGCATTTACGCCCATCCCGATGATGCGGACGTGGATGCGGGCGGGACGCTCGCGCGATTTGCGCGCGAGGGCTCGCGGGTCGTCGTCGCCGTCGTCACGGACGGCGACGCGGGAGGCTCCGACCAGGATCTGCATCAGCAGATGGGCGAGCTGCGACGCGACGAGCAGCGCCGCGCGTGCGAGCGCCTGGGCGTTGCGGAACTCGTGTTCTTCGACGGCTACCACGACGGCATGGTGACCCCGACCCGAGACCTCGTGCGCGACATCGTTGCCCTCATCCGTCGGGTGCAGCCGACTCTGATCCTCACCCTCTCGCCCGAATACAACTGGTCCTCCATCTACGCGAACCATCCGGACCACCGGGCTGTGGGCGCCGCCGTCACGGATGCCGTCTACCCCGCGGCGCGCAACCCCTTTGCGTTCCCCGAGCTACTCGATGCGGGCCTGGAGCCCCACGTCGTGCAGGATGTGTGGTTCCAGGGCGGACCCTCGACGAATCACGTCGTCGAGCTGGACCAGGCGGACATCGAGGCCAAGGTGCGCGCGGTGCGCGAGCACGTTACCCAATTCGATGACCTCGATCGGATGGAAACCTGGATCCGCCAGGGCACCAGCGACGCCGGACGCCCCCACGGCTACGCGGGGGCGGAAGAGTTCTTCCGCTGGGACACGCGCGGCTGACAGCGCGTCACCCGGCGTTGTCTCGCGACCGTGCCCCGGCCTCGTGCGCACGAGGCCGGGGCACAGCGCGTCGATGAACGCGCGGGGAGGACGGCGCCCCTCAGTCGAAGGCCGCCGCCACCAGCGGGTTCGCGCGGATCGCCTGATCGAGCACGTCGCGCGCGACGTTGACCGAGTCAACCAGGGGATGCAGAGCCAACGCCTGCCACGCGAGGCTGCGGTCGCGCTCGCGGGCGGCGTCGATGACGAGGTTTTCGCAGGCCTTCACGGATTGGACGAGGCCGAGAGCGGCACCCTCCAGTGGTGCCACCGGAATCGGATGCACGCCGGAGGCGTCGACGTCGCAGGGAACCTCGACGACATCCGTGTCGCGCAGCGTCGGAATCGAGAGGAAACCGCCGTCGCCATTTGCGACGTTGAGGATCATGCGTGCCGGGGTGCCCGTGGCGAGCGCGTTCATGAGGTCGAGCGCGACCTTCTGGTAGCCGCCGCCTGCGATGTCCTCCTCGCGCCTGCCGGAGCGATCGTCCACCTCGCGGGCCTCGGCCATGTAGGTAGCCTCCCGGTCGGCGAGTGCATCGATCCACGTCCGTCCCGCCTGCTCGGGGTGGGAGAGGACGGCGTTGTAGAAGGCGTCCTGCTGATCATGCAGGTACTCGCCGCGGGTTTGGTCCTGGTGGATGCGGGCCATGGCTTCGCGGTGGCAGTAGTAGTAGAAGAGGTACTCGTTGGGCAGGGCGCCCAGCGCGCGAATCCAGTCCGTGCCGATGGCGCGGGATTCTTCCATGGATACCAGGGCCGCCTCGTCGGCGAAGAGGCGCGGGAGGATGTCACGGCCGTCGACTGAGAGCGAGCGCAGCCAGCCGAGGTGGTTGAGGCCCACGTAGTCGAAGGACACGTCGGTGCGCTCCTCTTCGGCAACGCCCAGGGCGTTCAGCGTGCGGTTGACGAGGCCGATGGGGGTGTCGCAGATGCCGATGACGCGCTCGCCGAGCACGGAACGCATCGCCTGGGTGATGATCCCGGCCGGGTTCGTGAAGTTGATGAGCCAGGCGCCCGGGCACAGGCGCTTGGCGGCACGTGCCAGCTCGAGTGCCGGTCCGAGCGAGCGGAACGCGTAGCAATAGCCGCCCACGCCGACGGTCTCCTGCCCGAGTAGCCCATGATCGAGGCCGCAGTGCTCGTCGAGGACCCTTCCGCAGGTGCCGCCCACGCGCATCGCGGAGAAGACGAAATCCGCGCCGGGAAGCGCCTCGTCGATGGACGTCGTTGCGCGCACGGCGGGGGAGTGAGGGAAGTCCAGTGAGGCCAACACCGCCATCATCGCGTCGAGCCTGCGCGCATCGGTGTCGTAGAGGACGACACGGTCGACGTCGAGGGATGCGTAGGCTCCCTGACCCGACCGTGAGTGGGCCAGGACATCGATCATCGCGGGGACCCGGAAGCCCCCTCCTCCGACGATGGTGAGCTGCATGGCGGGCATCCTCTCTGGATACGTATAGTGGTGGCTCAGTGAGATATTGTAGTCGCCCTCACGTCTAGGAGACTCGCGTGAATCTGAACGAACCCGCCGCATCTCAGTTCGCGGTGTACGGTCCGACCTTCCTTGACGTTGTCATGGGCCCCCTCGACGGTCCTCCGATCCCCGGGCGCGAGGCCTGGGTGGAGGGAGCGCTCATGTGCGCGGGAGGCGCGGCGAACCAGGCGATTGCGCTGGCTCGCCTGGGTACGCCGGTACGCCTGCACAGCCGCGTGGGCGTCGATCAGATGGGTGTGTTCGTCGATGAGATGCTCGCGCGCGAGGGCGTGGACACCTCCTCGTGCGAGCGCGTGGGCGATCAAAACGTCACCGTCTCCCTGTCCTTCGACGGCGACCGGGCGATGACGACGCGCGGGACGACCGCGCTGCCACGCTTGGGAGGCGACGCGCCGGGGTGCCTGCTCGCGGACGTGCGGGGAATCAGTGCGAACAGCGAGGTCGTGTCCTCCTGGCGCGAGCGCGGGACATGGGTGCTGGCGGATACGGCCTGGGACGAGGCCGGGGCCTGGGACAAGGCGGACCTGGAGGCCTTGCGCCTGGCGGACGTGTGCACGCCCAACGAGGAGGAGGCGCTCGCCTACGCGCGCACGCAGAGCGTGGAGGATGCCGCCCGGTGGTTCGCGTCGTTTGGGTGCGACTGCGTGGTCACCTGCGGCAAGAACGGCGTGATTGCGTGCGTCGACGGCCAGATCCTGCGCGTTCCTGCACCGGACGTGAACGCGGTGGATACGACGGGCGCGGGGGACGTCTTCTCGGCGGCGCTGGCCTGGGCGCGCCGAGCTCGCCGCATGCCGTGGCCCGAGGCGCTCGCCCTCGCCTGTGCGGCCGCCGCACACTCCACGCAGGGGATCGGCGGATCCTCCTCGGCACCCTACGCAGCCGACCTCCCGGGTGCGTGAGGAGCCCAACCGGGCCCCTGCCTCGTCACGGGGCCAAATCCCGGTACGATAGGCGCATGACCGATTCTTCTTCCACGCCCACGCAAGCACCCGCAGACGACACCCCCGAGCAGGTCAAGGTTCGCGCGGCCAAGCGCGCGCGCCTCATGGAGGCCGGCATCCCCGCCTACCCCGTGCGCCTGCCGATCACGACCACCATCAAGGAGGTGCGTGAGAAGTACGCGCACCTCGAGGCCGGAGAAGAAACCGAGGATTACGTGGGCCTGGCGGGCCGCGTCATCCTCGCGCGTAACGGCGGCAAGCTGTGCTTCGCGACCCTCATGGACGGTGAGGGCAACAAGATTCAGGTCATGCTCTCCGCCGCTTCCGTCGGCGCCGAGTCCCTGGCCGCCTACAAGAACGACGTCGACCTGGGCGATCACCTCTTCGTCCACGGCCGCGTGATCTCCTCGCGCCGCGGCGAGCTGTCGATCTTCGCGACCCCCGCCGAGGTCACGCCCGAGGCCCAGGCCGCCTACGACGCCGCGCCCACGGCGCTGCCCGCCCCCGACGCCTCGTGGGCCATCGCCTCCAAGGCGATCCGCCCCCTGCCCAAGACCTGGACCACCGAGGACGGCGAAGAGATCACCCTGTCCGAGGACCAGCGCATCCGCCGCCGCGAGCTTGACCTGATCACGCGCCCCGCCGCGCGCGACATGATCCGTATCCGCGCGGCCGTCAACCGTTCGATCCGCGAGAACTTCTTCCGCCGCGACTACATCGAGCTCGAGACCCCGATGCTGCAGATGATCCACGGCGGCGCGGCGGCTCGTCCCTTCACGACGCACATGAATGCGCTCGACACCGAGCTCTACCTGCGCATCGCGACGGAGATCTACCTCAAGCGTGCGGTCGTCGGCGGCGTGGACCGCGTCTTCGAGATGAACCGCAACTTCCGCAACGAGGGCATGGACTCCTCCCACAGCCCCGAGTTCACGTCCCTGGAGGCCTACGAGGCCTACTCGGACTACAACGGCATGGCCGAGCTGACCCGCGACCTCATCCAGCAGGCCGCGCGCGACGCCTTCGACCTGTCCGAGGGTGAGGAAATCGTGCGCCTGGCCGACGGCACCGAGTACGACCTGTCGGGCGAGTGGGATCGCATCGACCTGTACGGCTCCACCTCTGAGGCCCTGGGCGAGGAGATCACGGTGGAGACGCCGCGCGAGACCCTCGTCAAGTACGCCGAGCGCATCGGCCTGGAGGTCGACGACTACGCGGTCTCCGGCAAGATCGTCGAAGACATCTTCGAGGAGCTCGTCGCCTCCAAGCTGTGGGCGCCGACCTTCGTCTATGACTTCCCGGAGGACACCTCTCCGCTCACCCGCTACCACCGGTCGCGCCCCGGCCTGACCGAAAAGTGGGACCTGTACGTGCGCGGCTTCGAGACGGGCACCGCCTACTCCGAGCTGGCCGACCCGGTCGTCCAGCGCGAGCGCTTCGAGGCGCAGGCCCTCGCGGCTGCCAACGGTGACCCCGAGGCCATGGTCATGGACGAGGACTTCCTCGTCGCCATGGAGCAGGGCTTCCCGCCGTGCGGCGGCATGGGCATGGGCATCGACCGCCTGCTGATGGTGCTGACCGGCCAGGGCATCCGCGAGACGATTCCGTTCCCGCTGGTCAAGCGCCTGGGCTGACCTTGGACGAGAGAGGGCCCCGGCCTCGTTCCCATCATGGACGAGGTCGGGGCCCTTTCGCGCGTTCGTGCCCTCGCCGGTTTAGATGAAGGAGCGTCGGGACGACATGCGTGTGTGGACGAGGTCGAGGAGCTCGTGCGCGGCACCGTCGTCGAGGACGAGGTCGGTGGCGACCCCCGCGCGCAGAGCGCCCAGCAGCGGGAGGGCTTTGGAGGCACCGGAGACAACGCACAGTCGGCGCGGGATCTTCTTGAGCGTGGATGGGCACGGGCCGGACGCGCGCTCGTTGAGGTGCATGTTCGTGGAGCCGTCCTCGCGGATGAGGACGGTGCATACGTCGCCGACGACCCCGTCGTTTTGTGCTGCCGCGATCTCGTTGGGGTCGAGGAATCCGCCTGAGTAGACGTGGGAGGGCAGGCGCGCGGACATCGATCCGACGCCGAAGAGGGCGACATCCGCGCTGTCGATCGTGTTGAGGACCGACTGAACGGAGCGTTCGCGCCAGAGCGCTTCTTTGGTGTCCGCGTAGTCGAAGAATGCGGGCACGGGGAAGTTGACGATGCGTCCGCCGATGGCCTTCGCAGCGCGGGCGATGATGGCCTCGGCGTAGGGCATGCCGGACTCGGTGGCGGTCGCTGCGCCGTTGAGCTGGACGACGGTTGAACCGGGGAAGGATACGTGGGGCATTGCGCGGGTGACCTCCGCGGTCGTGTTGCCCCAGGCGATGCCGAGAGTGACGCCGGGGAAGAGCATATCCACAAGGTGTTCGGCGGCGACGAGTGCAACGTTGTGTAGGCGATTGACTTCGGTGTGCACGTCGTGGACGGGGACGACGGAGACCTGCACACCGAACAGGTCTGCGATCTGGCCGGCGAGAGTGCCTTTGAGTCCGGGGGATGCGGAAACGGAAATGCGTACGAGGCCGACCTCCCGCGCGTGGGCGAGAAGTCGCGAGACCGAGGATCGCGATATCTGCAGGTGGCGGGCGATTGTTTCCATCGTCTGCCCCTGGAGGTAGTACATCGAGGCGGCCTCGTGAGCCTGTTCGTCACGTATTGTCACGTTTTCTAGTGTGCCATGCACAGGCGTGCAGATGTGTGATTTTGGAGATCAGAGCGAGTGTCGGACAATCTGGAACAATGCGTGGCAGATGACCAGGGTCACACCTGTAGGTCTGCACGGATGTGCACTCAGTTTGGGCTAACGTGCATCAAGTGCCATACTGTGATGTGACCCGCGAACCATATCCGAGTGGGTACTGTTCGACGGTACACAGTTAGCGGTGGTACAACACCGGTGACCCGGTGCGAAGACGCGCCGGAGAAAGATAGGGAAACATGCTCACAACACTGCTCCCGGCAGCCGCCGATGCGGCTGTCCCTACCACGGGCCAGATTTTCTGGTCTGAGTTCCTCGGCACTGCCGTCCTCCTGCTCCTCGGTGGTGGCGTCGTCGCCACGAACCTGCTGCCCAAGTCCAAGGGCAAGGACGGCGGCTGGCTGCTCATCAACTGGGGATGGGGCCTGGCGGTCTTCGCCGGCGTCTACGTTGCGTTCCGCACCGGTGGCCACCTGAATCCCGCGGTGACGATCGCCAAGGTCGTCGCCCACATGTTCGACTCCAACGTCACCCTGGCGGGTGACATTCCCGTCACCGGCACCAATGTTGCGGTCTACATCGTCGCCCAGTTCCTCGGCGCCTTCGTCGGCGCGGTCCTGTGCTGGCTGACCTTCAAGAAGCACTTCGACGAGGATTGCGACCCCGCCCTCAAGCTGGGCGTCTTCTCCACCGGCCCCGAGATCCGCTCCTACGGTTGGAACTGCCTCACTGAGGCCATCGGCACTGCCGTCCTGGTCCTGTGGATCTTCGTCTCCGGCTACACCGAGACCCACGTCGGCCCCCTCGGCGTCGCGCTGATTATCGTTGTCATCGGTAACTCGCTCGGTGGCCCCACCGGTTACGCCATCAACCCGGCCCGTGACCTTGGCCCGCGTATTGCTCACGCGATCCTGCCGATCAAGGGCAAGGGTGGCTCCGACTGGGGCTACTCCTGGGTTCCCGTCGTCGGCCCGATCATCGGCGCCATCGTCGGCACCGTTCTCTACTACCTCATTCTCGCCTGAGAGTGAGTGCGCGGGCGAGGCCACTGGGGCCTCGCCCGCGTGAAACCCCACCGCCGGGGTGACATTTTCTGGGACTGGGAAGTCCCAACAGCCGCGCAGGTGGCTAGGCGCGGCATACACAACGACGTGACAACGCCACCGAAAGGACACTCATGACCACCGAAAAGTTCGTTCTCGCCATTGACCAGGGCACCACTTCGACCCGCGCGATTATCTTCAACCACGCTGGTGAAATCGTTTCCGTCGGCCAGAAGGAATTCACGCAGATCTTCCCGAACCCGGGCTGGGTCGAGCACAACCCCATCGAGATCTGGGACACCACTCGTACCGTCGTCGCGGAGGCCCTGCAGAAGGCGGAGATCAACCGCCACAACCTGGCCGCCGTGGGCATCACCAACCAGCGCGAGACCACCGTCGTGTGGGATAAGAACACCGGCGAGCCCGTGTACAACGCGATCGTCTGGCAGGACATGCGTACCTCCGACATCGTCAAGGAGCTTGAGGGCGACGAGGGTCCGGATCGTTTCCGTCAGATCTGCGGCCTGGGCCTGTCCCCCTACTTCTCTGGCTCGAAGATCAAGTGGATCCTGGACAACGTCGAGGGCGCTCGCGAGCGCGCCGAGGCTGGCGACCTCTACTTCGGCAACACCGACTCCTGGGTCCTGTGGAACCTGACGGGCGGCGTCAACGGCGGCGTGCACTGCACCGACGTCACCAATGCCTCGCGCACCATGCTCATGGACATTCGCACCCTTTCCTGGCGTGAGGACGTCTGCGAGATCTTCGGCATCCCGATGTCGATGCTCCCCGAGATCAAGTCCTCCTCCGAGATCTACGGCTACGGCCGCAAGAACGGCCTGCTCATCGACACCCCGATCGCGGGCATCCTCGGCGACCAGCAGGCGGCCACCTTCGGCCAGGCCTGCTTCGAGAAGGGCATGGCGAAGAACACCTACGGCACCGGCTGCTTCATGCTCATGAACACCGGCACGGAGCCCGTCTTCTCCGACAATGGCCTGCTCACCACGGTGGCCTACAAGATCGGCGAGCAGCCGGCCGTGTATGCCCTCGAAGGCTCGATCGCCGTCGCCGGTTCGCTGGTTCAGTGGCTGCGCGACAACCTCGGCATGATCGTCAAGTCCTCGGACATCGGCGAGTTGGCCAGCACGGTCGAGGACAACGGCGGCGTCTACTTCGTTCCTGCCTTCTCCGGCCTGTTCGCCCCCTACTGGCGTTCGGACGCTCGCGGCGCGATTGTGGGCCTGACCCGTTACGTCAACAAGGGCCACATCGCCCGCGCCGTCGAGGAGTCGACCGCGTTCCAGAGCGCCGAGGTCCTCGACGCGATGAACGCCGACGCTGGTGTGCCGCTCAAGGAGCTCAAGGTTGACGGCGGCATGACGCACGACGACCTGGTCATGCAGTTCCAGGCCGACCTGTGCGGTGTCGACGTCGTTCGCCCGAAGGTCATCGAGACGACCGCTCTGGGTGCCGCCTACGCTGCCGGTATGGCCGTGGGCTACTGGTCGGGCACCGACGACGTCGTGGCCAACTGGCAGGAAGGTAAGCGCTGGACGCCCTCCATGGAGCCCGCCGAGCGCGACCGCACCTACCGCCTGTGGAAGAAGGCCGTGACGCGTACGCTCGACTGGGTCGACGACGACGTGAAGTGATTGTCACTCCATAGACAGTGACGAGGCCGGGGCTGCGTGAAGCGGTCCCGGCCTCGTCGCGCGCGGGAGCGGCGCGTTAGAACGTCTCGAATGAGACGCGTGCGCCCCCGGCCTGGATGATGCGCGAAATGTCGCGGACTATGCGGGCGGAGCAGCACACGTAGTACGTGGCCTCAGGATCGATGCCCTCCGCGTTCAGGTAGTCGGTGATACGCCCGTGAAACGTGCCGGACGCCGCCTCGCGGCTGACGCATCGAATGAGCTGGGGAAGCGGTGTACCGACTCTGCCTGTCAGGTCGTCTTCCATCCGTGAGCATCCGACGATGAGTATGTCCTCGTCGCGCCTGCCAGCCTCGAACGCTGCGAGGAATGGGGCGATGCCCGTGCCGGTCGCGATGAAAATGCGCTGGCGTGGTGCCTCGGCATCGCTCGTGCCCTGGCCTGTCGCGACGAGCCAGTGGCCGTAGGGCAGCTCAAGGTCGACGTCGTCGCCGGGTGCGATGGTGCTCGCCCAGGAGGCGCCCATGCCCTTCGTGCGCACGTCAACGAGGAGCCTGACGGTGCGCCCAGGGGTTGATGCGAGCGAGTAAGGTCGCCATTCGAATGGGGCGACCCGAACGAGTGCGTACTGGCCTGCCTCCCACGTCGCGCATTCCGGTAGCTCAAGTGTGATGTCGCGTGTGGTGGGAGTGAGCCAGCGAGAGCGTTGTACTGTCGCCCGATGGCGCCTCGCCCCGGCGGTGCGTTCAGCCGTCGTGTTGTGGGAGGGTGCGGCGTGATCCCGGGTGGGGACCTGATCGCGCAGTGCGCGCATGATACGGGGGTATCCTGCGGGCCCCAGGACCCTGCAAGCCGTGGACATGCCAGCCAGGGCGGAGCCCACGATTCCGGGCATTCCGGCGTCCTGTCCGGTCAGGTAGAGGCCGTTGATGGGGGTCGAGGGGGAGGCAAGGTCCGCGGTGAAACGTTCAGGCGTGAGAGGTAGTCCGTAGAAGCATCCGCCCTCGTGTGACGTGAAGTGTTCGATCGTGAGTGGGGTGCCGACCTCGACGGAGCGCACGGCGTCTTTCAGGCCTGGTATGGCCGTGTCCGCGAGGTCGATGAGTCCGCGTGCCATCGCCGACGTCAGGTGTTCGTAGTCCTCCCCGCGCATCCCCGGCCTCGTCCCCGACCATCGTTCGAAGGCCTCCGGCTGGGCGAAGGACACGATCTCTACCGTCGCGTGGCGATCTCCGGATTTGATTCCCGGAAATGAGACGAAGGCTGATTGTGGGTGTCCCTGGCACAGGCCCTCGGTCATCTGCTCCAGGTCGTCGGGTCCTGGGGACGTATTCACCCAGACGTTCGACCCGTCCACGCCGGCAGGGTAGTGGTCGAGCGTGAGGTAGACGGTCACCGCGGAGCCTCCGTGCCCGAGGCGGGCGATCGTGTCGCGGACACGTGCAGTGAGCGCGCCGACCGGACCGGTCGTTGGCAGGAGCCGGGTGTAGGTTTCGCGCGCGCCGACGCCGGAGATCACGATGGGAGAGTGCTCCTCGTAGCAGACCGGGGTGGGACCGCTGCGATCAGTGACGCGCACACCCACTGCTCGCCCGTTGTTGATGAGGATGTCGTCGACGTCCTGGCACAGGCGAATCTCACCTCCGGTTGCGCGGATCCGCTCCTCGATCATGCGCGCGATCTGCCCGCTTCCGCCGCGGGGGAACCACGCGCCGTCCATGTAGTGGCACACGATCATCGCGTGGGCGACGAACGCGCTGCGAGCGGGCTCGACCCCGTAGTCGCCCCAATGCGTGGTGAGGAGGGCGCGCAGGGCCGGGTCGCGGAAGCGGCGCTCCATGTAGTGCTCTGTCCGTTCCAGGGCACATCCTGTCCGCAGGCGGAGCGCGAGGTGAATGGCAGGGGATGCAAGTGGTGGGACCATCTCGGCCATGTAGCGCAGCGACATCCACGAATAGGCGCGCGTCACGTCCCGGCAGTAGCGTCGAATGGCTCTCTTCTCGCGTGGAAACAGGGAGATCAGGAGGCGCTGGTACTCCTCGATACTGGATGGGATTGTGACGGTCAGGCCGTAGCCGGGCAGGACGAAACGGTCGTAGCCTGACGGCATTCGATTCCATGTGAGTGCGCCGCCGGTGAGGTAGTCGAAGAGCTGGCGTGGGCGGGATCCGGGGTGCATGTCGCCGACGTAGTGCAGCCCGACGTCCCAGGAAGCGCCCATCCGACGGAATGAGTGGGTGAGGCCGCCTGGGGTGCAGTGTTTTTCGAGGACGAGCACGCGCGCTCCTGCGACTCCGGCAAGGAGGCCGGCTGTCGTCAGCGAGCCGATGCCCGAGCCGATAACGATCGCGTCATACATGGAAACTCCCAAAACTAGACAGTGTCTACTTATGACAACATGCCCGATAGACACTGTCAAGTCTGACTGCTGTCTCGGCTACACTGAGTCCATGACGCGCTCTACGACATCCGAGGGGCTGCGCGAGGCAATCCTCGCGATCAGCCGTGATCTCCTCAATGAGGGTGGGCCCTCTTCGCTCTCCATGCGCGAAGTTGCTCGTCGTGCGGGCTGCACGCACCAAGCTCCCTACCACCACTTCCAGGGGCGCGAAGGGATCCTCGTGGCGCTTGTCGAGGAGGGCTACCGCTCCCTCGAACGGGCACTGCGTGAGGCCAGGGAGCGTAGTGATGGGGCATCACCGCAGGACGTGACGCGAGCCGCCGGGCACGCCTACCTGTCGTGCGCGCTGGCAAATCCCGGCGTCTTTCGGATCATGTTCCGATCAGACATGTACGACGCCGAGGCGCACCCGGGGCTGAGGCAAGCCAGCCTGGCCGCGCGCTCCCAGCTGCGTTCGTTGGCGCAGACCGCCTATGGAACCGACGACCCCCACGCGGAAGTGACCCTGTGGGCATACATTCACGGCCTTGCCACTCTCGTCCTTGATGGGCCGCCCGCCCTCGGCAGCGGGCAGGACGCGCAGTGCTTCGCTCGCCAAGCCATCGAATCCCCCTTCTTTATCGATGGGGTGATGGGAGCATAACGGGCTTTGTCGAGATGGGGAGGATTGTCTAGGACCCAAGGCCGCATCGGTCCAGACAATCGTCGGTTACTCTAATTCCATGGAAAATCCTAATAATCAAACGACATACCTCGTCGTAGATGGCGAGAATATTGACGCGACGCTGGGCCTTTCTGTCCTTGACCGTCGCCCAAATCCCGAGGAGCGCCCCCGCTGGGATCGTGTCCTCGAGAGCGCGCACGGCCGCTGGAGCCAGAAGGCCAAGGGCCTGTTCTTCCTCAACGGTTCGTCCGGCTTCCTGCCGATGGGTTTCGTCCAGGCGCTCACGGCCATGGACTACTCGGTGATTCCCCTGTCGGGTCCCGCCGAGATGAAGGTCGTCGACGTCGGCCTCCAGCGCACCATGGACGCGATCGCGCAGCTCGGTACCGGCGACGTCATCCTGGCCAGCCACGACGCCGACTTCCTACCCCAGATCGAGACCCTCCTCGACCAGGGCCGCCGCGTCGCGGTCATGTGCTTCAAGGAATTCCTCTCCTCCCAGCTCCACGAGCTGGAGGAACGAGGCCTGGAAATCATCGACCTCGAATACGATGTGCATGCCTTCCAGGTGCGCCTGCCCAGGCTCCACATCATCGACATCGACGACTTCGATCCGATGGCCTTCCTGTAAGCCTGAGAGACGCGCGACGCGCAGCGCAGAGATACCAAACGAGCCGGGCGGCCCCTTGCGGGGCCGCCCGGCCTTAGTCTAGGTGCGGCTTGGCCGCTCCTCTCACTCCTCCGACTTGCCCTTGAGGGCAGCCAGACGGGCCTCGATCTCGAGCTGCGAGGAGTCGGTCTCGAGCTCCGCGAACTGGGCGTCCAGGGAGGAGGCGGCCAGCTCGATCTTGCCCTGGGCGAGGGCCTCCTGGCGGCGCACACGGTCCTCGAAACGGCCGAGCTCGCTCGTGGGATCCAGGATGTTGATGGAGCCGAGGGCGTCCGTGACCTGGGCCTGCGCCTTGGCGGTCTTCTCGCGGGCGATCAGCTGGTCGCGGCGCGTCTTGAGCTCGGCGAGCTTGTCCTTCATCTGGGCGAGGCCGCGCTTGAGGCGCTCGGCGACGTCGCGCTGGGCCTGGAGCGAGGGCTCCTCGGCCTTGATCTCGTTCTCGAACTGGATCTGCTTGCCGAGGGCGACCTTGGCCAGGTCGTCCCACTTCTTGGCACCAGCTTCGTCGCCGGCGGCGCGCAGGGAGTCGCCCTTGGCGGAGGCGGCGGCGGCCTTCTGGCCCCAATCGGCGGCAGCCTTGACGTCCTCCTCGTAGTCCTTCTCGGCCAGGCGCAGGTTGCCCAGGGTCTGGGCGATCGCGTTCTCGGCCTCGATGATCGAGTTGGTGTAGTCGCGAACCAGCTGATCGATCATCTTCTCCGGATCCTCGGCCTTGTCGAGGAGCGCGTTGATGTTCGCCTTGGCGAGCTGGGCGATGCGGCCCATGATCGTCTGCTTTTCGGCCATGATGTTCTCCTTTGTGGGGTGGTGCGCATGTGCGCGGGTTGTGCGCGAGGAGAGAGCCTCGCAGGTCTAGGTGGGTGGACTACAGCGAGTCCGAACCGGATGGTGGACCGGTACGTGTCGGGGAGGGCATCGTCGTCACGGTGCGCGCATCATGGTGCGCGCGTGCCCGAGGGCCTCGAATCCGTGGCACGCGATCCTCCTTGGTGAGTGGCGAACAGATAAAAATACATGATTGCGGATCGTGATGTCCACATAATCGTGTACGGTCTGTCACATTATGTTGGTCTGTGATGAGTGTATACGACGATCAGGTACGGGTGACACTTGCGCCTGCACCGACGGGGGTAAGCATTGGGTCGTCGAACGCCTCCTCTAGTGTCGCCCTGGTGCCGCAATCGCGCGCTCAGCGAGCGTCGTGGCGCGCGAGGCCGCTGCGCTTGCCTGCAGGGGATCTTCGTCGAGGGCTTCGCGTGCCGCAGTCACTGCTTGCTCGGCTTCGCGCATCAGCTTGTTGACGTCGAACAGGGCCGACCCTTCGTGCCTGTTCAAGTGCTCGCGAGCCCGGGTCAGGGCAGCATCGGCATTGCGGATGTCGCGCTCGGCGGTCTCGCGTGCCCTGCGCTGCGCGCCATCCTGAGTCGTCAGAGGGGCGAGCACCGCTTCCAGCCGGAGTTCCACATCGCGGAGGCTTTCAAGCGCGCCGAGGGGGTCCTCGTCGCTGACCAGCGCCTGCTGGCCGCAGGCGATGGCGGCCTCCGCCTCGTCCAGAAGGGGGCCGAAGGAAGCGGCGGCGGAATCGAGGTGCTTCGCATCCGAGAGGGACTGAGACACGGATCCGATGGAAGCGGCGAGTTTCTCGCGGAATGTATCGAGGTCGGTCTTGGCGGAGAAGATGGCATCCGTCTGCGCGTTTGCCATGGACAGCGCGCGCTGAGCGGTATCCAGCGCCGAGGCAGTGCGGGTGGGATCGGTGTCGAGATGCGCCTTGGCCGTCTCCAACGCTGCACGAGCGGACTCGAGCAACGCAGCGGCGCGCTCCGGATTGTCCTGGAGGGAAGCGAGCATGGAACCGGGATAGAGACCCGCGATGCTCGTCAGCTCTTCCTTCGCGCGCTCCAGGTCAGCGAGTTCCTCGACGAGGCGCTCACGGGCATCGGCGACCTGGGCGGGGAGCGATAGCCGCTTCTCGCTCTGTGCGGCGAACTCCTGGCGAGCATCCTGGAGTGGCGGAAGGTTCTTGTCGAGATCCGCCGTGATTGTCGAGGCGAGGCGTCGCTTAGCGTGAGCGTCTGGGGTGCGCTCTATCTGTTCGTAGGTGTCGAAGCCGCGTGCAATAGCGTCCTTTGCCGCCTCGAGGCGGTGCCCGAACTGTTCGGTCGCAGCGCTACCGAATTGCGCGCGAGCGTAGTTCCAGTCCTCTTCCGCGGCGCGCACCTGCTCCTCGGCCTCCGAGAGGCGCCGCCTGGCCTCCGTAGCGGCCCTCAGGGCGTCGCGCCGCACGGTGTCCACGATCGGGGTGTATTCCTCGGTCTCTGGGGTGCGATACGTGGTCTCAGTAGCGGGTTCATCGTCTCCGTTCAATTTCCGCACCCACACCCACACGTTGGAGACAATGGCGATCACAACGACCGCAGAAATGAGGATGTTAGCGCCGCGTTTCCTCTTCTTTTCTTCCTTCTCTCTTTCTTCCCTCGCCTTTTTCTCTTGTTCCTGGCGCTTGCGGTGGCTGGCAGCTAGATCCGCGCTGATGTCATATGAGCTGCGCAGGTCGCGAATGAAGGCCTCGGCACCTGCCGCTGCCTCTTCGGGGGGCAATGGCGTTGTTTTGTACTTGCGATGGGCGGCACTGAGCGCGCTGTCCATCATCATCCTGGTGCTGTAATCCGACATCTCCCGAGCCATTTTCGCGTCCGTGCAGAACGCATCCGTGCCGTCCTCGTAGGAAACAACGTAGAGGATGCCTTTTTCGCCTGTGCGTGATTGCTTGAGGGTAGCCTTGCACCAATCGGACGGTTTCTGACCCGAGAAGTTGGGGACCACGACGACGTCGATGATCGTGTTGTACGTGCTGTAGAACGACTGCGCGGGAGACTCGATCGTCGCGCGTTGCTCGTCGCTCAGGAAAGAGTCCGGATCGGTGATGTGTCCGTCTGTGGTGAGGGGCTCGGTTGCGAACGCGGGCGCGCCGCCGACGAGCAGTGCTACCGCCATGATGGCGACGAGGCCGAGGCGTCGGATCCGTGACACGTTACCCTCCTGTTCGTTGGTGAACTGATAAACGCTCGCTGCGGGTCACGCAGTCAGAAACTCCCAGTGATAAGAGATAGAGGATCTGTCCGGGATCAGCCCCAGCTCGAGTCGTCGCTGGATACCGATGCGCCGCTAAAGCCTCCGCCCCAACTGGAGTCGTCGCTGGATACCGATGCGCCGCTAAAGCCGCCGCCCCAGTCGGAACCGGAGCTGGACGCGAAGGACCATCCGGAACCGGAGGAACGGGAGCCACGGTCAAAGTGATCGAAGCGATCATAGTCGCGGTCGTGCCGACCCTGGTAGCCCGGGCCGGACTGGGAGAAGAGCGTGGACCACAGGAGGAAGTCGCCGAGCGAGGACCCGGTGTAAGACCCGTTGTTGCTCGGGCCGCTTCCCCAAGAACCCGCGGCCGGCTGGATCGGGGTTGCCATCACACGGTCCGCAAACGCGCGGGCATTGGCGGCGTGGGTGGCGGCTTCCTCGGGGTTCTTATCGAGGGTGTCGTGCGCGGCGCGCAGCGCCTGCTCCGCGTTGTTGAGCGTGCCGCGCACCTGCAGGTCGATGGCGCCGCGGCGCCCCTGCACGTAGCGCTGCGCCTGGCCGACGGCAGACTCGGCGAGAGCGATCTGGCTCTTGGCCGCGGCAAATGCCTTGTCGCGCGCCTCCTGGTTGGTGCGCAGCGGCGCCAGCGCCGCGTCGAGGGTCGCCTCAGCGGCACGCAGGTGCTCGAGCGCGGCGAGCGGATCCCCGTTGCTCGCCAGGGCCGCCTGCGCCTCCGAGATTGCGGCTCGTGCGTCGGCGACGAGGGGGTCGAAGGTCGTGGCATCGGTGTCGAGGCGTTCGACGTCCGCGATGTCCGCGGAGATCGACCCGATAGCGGCCGCCAGGCGGTCGTGGATCGCGTCGAGGTCGGACTTTGCGGTGAAGATCGCGTCCGTCTGGTGGTTGGCCATCGTCAGGGCGCGGTGGGCGGTGTCCAGGGCGCTGGCGGCGCGGGCGCGGTCCGTGTCCACCACCTCGTCGGCGGTGTCCAGGGCGGAGCGCGCCGAGGTCAGCAGGGCTGCGGCCTGTTCTGGGTTGTCCTGGAGGGATGCGAGCATCTGTGCGGGGTAGATGCCCGCGATCGTGGCCAGCTCGGACTTTGCGCGCTCGAGGTCGGTGAGTTCCTCGGCGAGGCGCTCGCGGGCCTCGCGAATGCGCTCGGGTAGCGTCGCCTCCTCCGCGCGCTTGGTAGCGAAGGCGGCCTGGATCTGGCTGAGGGGATTCAGGTTTGCGCCCAGATCGCGCATGAGTTTCTTCGCGAGCTCTAGGCGCTCGGTCGTGGCGGTCGCATCGTTCATGCGCACCTGGAGATCAAAAGAGCGCGTGACCGCTGCCTTCGCGTTCTCGATCGCGCGGGCAAACTCGTCCGTCGAGGTCAGCCCGAACTGGGCTCGCGCGAAGTTCAGCTCGTCGGTCGCGGTGCGCACCTGCTCGTCGGCGGCGAGCAGCTGGCGATTGGCCTCCTGGACGGCCTTCTCGGCCGCGACCGTGTCGATGGCCATGGCGTGCGCCGCGCTCTTCTTGCTACGCCGCGAGGAGATGGCGACCGTGATGCCGATGAGGATCAGGCCTCCGAAGAAGAGGGCGGACAGGATATAGAGGGTGTTCAGGCTGCCCGACGAGGAGGACGACGATCCCCTGGTGGGCCGGGGGGAGGCGGAGGGCGTGCTTGATGCCTGGCTCGTGGAGAGCGTCTTCGCGAATACAACCGCCGCACTGGCGGCGTCGCTCGGGGTGAGTGGATTGGACTTGAGCTGCTTATTACTTGCCGCAACGGCGGTGTTGAGCAGCGAGCTGGATTGAGAGTTGTTGGAGCAGGCGCCGTTGACCCGTTCCGTGTACGCCAGGACGTAGACGACGTCGTAGTATCCGAGGGATGAATTCTCGATGGTCTGCGAGCACCACTGGCTCACGCTGGAGCCGGAGAGGTCCTCAACGAAGACGAAGGAAATGGTGACTCCGGACGCCGCGGCCTCGCTGGCGGCCTCTTCGATGGACTCGCGGTCCGAGCTGTCCAGCCACTCCGACGGGTCGGTGACTGTACCGCTGATCGTGACCGGCGACGCTGCGAACGTCGGCAGGCCAAGTGCGAGCAGCATCGCCGTGAGAACGGCGACGAGGCTAAAGCGGCGGATTCGTGACACTGGGTCCTCCTGCGAAGTGGCGAACAGAGAAACATACATCACGCCGCACAGTCCTGTCGAGCATGTGACGAAACCAGCGTCGCGTGATTGTTCCCGTGGGGTCAGTCTACGTGAAAGTTGGCTCATCCTGGGGCGCGCGGTGCTGTTCGCTACAGGCGTCGGCTCGTCTCCCACGCGCACGGGGAGAGCGCCCTATGATAGGGGGAGCCCCATTGGGCTCACAGACTATTGAGAGAAGGAGGGGACTATGCCCACCGGTAAAGTGAGGTTCTTCGACGCGGATCGCGGTTTCGGTTTCATCGCAGGAGACGACGGGGCGGATGTCTTCCTCCACTCGTCCGCGCTGCCGGCCGACCATCCCAACCCCCGAGTGGGTGCTCGCGTGGAGTATTCGGTCGCCGATGGACGCAAGGGACCGCAGGCCCTGAGCGTGCGTTTCCTGAAGGAGACAGCTTCCGTTGCCCGAGCCAAGCGCCGCAAGCCGCAGGCGATGGTGCCCGTCGTCGAGGATCTGATCAAGCTCCTCGACTCGTCGAGCGCCGCCCTGCGTCGCGGCTCGTACCCGGACAACGCGACCAAGATCGCGAAGGTGCTGCGCGCCGTCGCAGAGGAATTTGATGCCTAAAACTGTGGCCCGTGTTCGGGCAGTGAAGAAGGACGCCGTCCTGGAGGGCGCCGTCGACGTTGCGCGCGTTGGCGCCGAGGCCGTGGCCCACCCGCGTCCCGTCGGCGATCACGTTGGCTTCGAGATGGTGTCGGAACGCCTGGGCACCCACTATTTCGCGTCGACTGACGCTGGCTACGTGGGTTGGTGCTGGGCGGTGACCGTTGCGCGTGTGCCGCGCGGACGCGTCGCCACCGTGTGCGAGGTCGACATGACTCCTCGCGAGGGTGCCCTTCTCGCCCCCGAGTGGGTGCCGTGGGAGGAACGCCTGCGTCCCTCGGACATTTCGCGCGACGACGTTTTGCCGTACAAGGCGGACGATGAGCGCCTTGAGCAGGGCTTCGAGGACACGAGCGATGACCCGGATCTGCCGATCGTGCGTGAACTTGGGCTGGGGCGCCCCCGCGTCCTGTCGCAGGAGGGGCGCGATCAGGCGGCTAAGCGCTGGTACGATTCCGAGCGCGGGCCGAAGTCGGGGCGTCGCCCGCGTAACACCTGCTCCTCGTGCGGCTTCCTCATGAAGATGAGCGGCGACATGCGCACCATGTTCGGTGTGTGCGCGAACGAGTGGGCCACCGACGACGGGGCCGTCGTGTCCTTGGACCACACGTGTGGTTCCCACTCGGAGACCGACGTTCCCAAGAACGGTACGGCGTGGCCGGTGCGCCCGTCGCGCATTAACGAGGGGGCGCTCGACGCGGAGCCGATGTCGCGCGCATCGGAAGAATTGAAGGCGGACGAGGCCGGGGCGTCGGCGGCTTCCGAACAGGCTGACTGACGTCCGCTTCCGTGATGAACTGAGAGAAAGCACCCGAGACTACGTCTCGGGTGCTTTCTCAACAAGTGGGCACATGGCGAGTTTGTTTGCGTGCTCGCCCCCGAGCAGGCACGATTGTTCAGTGAGCACACAAGAAAAGACCGCCCCATCCCACGGCGGCTTCGCACAGTCACTTGATTCGTTCTTCCAGATTTCCAAGCGCGGCTCGACGATCAGTCACGAAATCCGCGGTGGATTTGTCACCTTCTTCGCGATGGCGTACATCCTGGTCGTCAACCCGGCGATCCTGGGCAACGCAGTTCCCAAGGACGGTTCCATTACGACCCAGGGCATCGCTGCTGGCACCGCGCTCGTCGCGGGCATCATGACGATCCTCATGGGTGTCGTCGCGAACTACCCCCTGGCGCTCGCCGCCGGCCTCGGCCTCAACGCGGTCGTCGCCTTCACCCTGGTCCTTGGTGCCGGCCTCAGCTACGGCGAGGCCATGGGTATCATCGCCTGGGAAGGTATCCTCATCTTCCTGCTGGTCCTCACCGGCTTCCGTGAGGCCGTTTTCCGCGCGGTTCCCGCGGCCCTCAAGACCGCCATCACCGTTGGCCTGGGTCTCTTCGTCGCCCTCATCGGCCTCGTGAATGCGGGCATCGTGCGCACGGGCGCAACTCCCGTCCAGTTCGGTATCTCGGGTTCGCTTGACGGCTGGCCGGCCCTCGTCTTCGTGTTCGGCCTGTTCCTCATGCTCATCCTGTATGTGCGCGGCGTGAAGGGCGCGGTGCTGATCTCGATCATCGCCTCCACGGTCCTGGCGGTTATCGTCCAGGCGTTCACTCACCTCGAGCGTATTTCCGACACGAACCCCACCGGTTGGGGCCAGACTGTTCCGGAACTCAAGGGTTCCCCGATCGCCGTTCCCGTCTTCGACACGCTCGGCAAGGTGGACCTCTTCGGCGGCTTCGGCAAGCTCGGTATTGTCTCCGTCATCCTCCTGGTCTTCTCCCTCATGCTGGCTGACTTCTTCGACACGATGGGCACCATGGTGGCCGTCGGCGCCGAGGGTAACCTGCTGGACAAGGACGGCAACCCGCCCCGGACCCGTCAGATCCTGATCATCGACTCGCTGGCTGCCGTGGCCGGTGGCGTCGGTGGTGTCTCCTCGAACACCTCCTACGTCGAGTCCGCCTCGGGTGTCGCCGAGGGCGCTCGCACCGGCCTGGCCTCCGTGGTCACCGGCATCCTGTTCCTGCTGTCGACCTTCCTGGCGCCCCTCGTCGAGTTGGTCCCGACCGAGGCCGCCTCCACGGCCCTCGTGTTCGTCGGCTACCTCATGATGACCCAGGTGACGGGTATCGACTGGAAGTCCGATGAGGTCGCGATTCCCGCCTTCATGACGATCGCCTTCATGCCGTTCGGCTACTCCGTGTCCGTCGGCATCGGCGTGGGCTTCGTGACCTACGCGATCATCCAGCTCATCAAGGGTCAGGCCCGCAAGGTCCACCCGCTCATGTGGGTGGTCGCCGGCCTGTTCGTCATCTACTTCCTGATGGGCCCGATCCAGCGTCTCCTCGGCGTCGCCTGATTCGTCACCCTTCACACCCTTCCCGCCCCGCCGGAGCCTTCCTCCGGCGGGGCGGTCGTATCCTGGGAAGATACGCCGAGGAAGGATGAGCGCCGCCGGGCGCCATGGCCTCGTTCGGTGCGGGCAACAGCAGTGAGAGAGGGAGGATCGGCGTGTCGGCAACATTCGCGTCCATGCGCTACGTGAACTATCGGTATTGGTTCGTCGCCTCCCTGATTGCCTCGACCGGCGCGTGGCTTCAACGCGTCGCCCAGGATTGGTACGTGCTGACGGTCCTCACCGATCACGACGCCTCGCAGGTCGGCGTGGTCACCGCCCTGCAGTTCCTGCCGATCATCCTGTTTTCGGCGTGGGCGGGGGTCCTCGCGGATCGCATCCCCGGGCGCCGCCTCCTGCAGTGCACGCAGACGGGGGTCGGCCTCGTCTCCCTCATCATCGGCGTCGTTGTACTGACGGGGACGGGCGAGCTCTGGCACCAGTACATCCTGGCCTTCATTTCGGGGACTATCTCCGCCGTCGATACCCCGGCGCGCCAGGCCTTCGTGGGCGAGCTCGTGCCTCAGGACAAGATGGCGAACGCTGTCGCCCTCAACGCGACCGCTTTCCATACTGCGCGCCTCATTGGTCCGGCCTCGGCGGGTTTCTTCATCGACTGGTGGGGGGTGGGCCCTGTCTTCCTGATTGACGCCGGAATGTTTGCCGCCCCCGTCATCGCGCTGGCCCTCATGCGCGGCGACCGCCTGTATCCGCGCACGCTCGTGCCGCGCGCCCGCGGCCAGCTGCGTGAGTCCGTGATCTACGTGCACAGTCGCACCGATATCCGCATTATTCTCGCGCTGATCTTCGTTGTGAGCGCGCTTGGCATGAATTTCCAGATGACGAGCGCCCTCATGGCCACGACGGTGTTCGGCAAGGCGGCGGGTTCCTTCGGCATTCTCTCGACCTTCATGGCGTTCGGCTCGATCCTCGGATCCACGGGAGCAGCGCGCCGTGCTCCACGCCTGCGCACGATTCTCATGGGTGCCGCCTTCTACGGGAGCGCCGAGATTCTGCTGGGCCTGTCGCCCTCGTACTGGTGGTTTGCCCTCCTGTCGATTCCTACGGGCTTTGGCATGCTGACGATGAATACGAGTGCGAACGCCCTCGTGCAGACGCGCACCGATTCCGATAAGCGCGGCCGCGTCATGGCCCTGTATTCGCTCGTTTTCCTGGGTGCGACGCCGATTGGCTCGCCGCTCGTCGGCTGGGTGGGGACGATGTTTGGGGCGCGCTGGTCGATCCTGGTCGGCGGCATCGCATCGCTGGGCATAGCACTGGTGTGCGGCGTATGGGCGATGATCCACTGGAAGGGGCGCATCGTGCGCCGCCAGTCCTTCCCGTGGGTGGGCATCGAGGCTGATTCCTCAGTGGACGCGCCAAGCCGTTCGATCGACCCGGCCTAAGGGGCGTCGGCCGCGCGCTGCCTTAGAGCAGCCGCTCCAGGCAGTAGTCAATGCAGGCGAGGAGCGCCTCCACGTCGTCGATGTCGACGCTCGGCCACGTGCCGATGCGCAGCTGGTTGACGCCGACGCCGCGGTAGGCGCCGATGTCGACGATGCTGAACGTGCGCAGGTGTGCGGCCAGCTCGGCCGCGCTGACGGCCTCGTCGATCTCGATCGTGGCGGTCACGGGGGAGCGCCACGCCGGGTTCTCCACGAAGGGACGCGCGGCCAGGTTTGCCTGGGCCCAGTCGTAGATAAGGGACGAGGCCTGGGCGCAGTGGGCGCTCGCAGCACCCATGCCGCCGCGCTCCAGGAGCCAGCGCACCTGGCGCTCCGCCATGATGATGGTCGCGAGTGCGGGGGTGTTGAGCGTCTGGTCTTTGCGCGAGTTCTGAACAGCCGTGGTCAGCGACAGGAACTGGGGGACCCAGCGTCCGTCGGAGCTCTCCTCGATGCGGCGTGCCCGCTCGATGGCAGCGGGGGAGAGGAAGGCGACCCACAGGCCACCGTCGGAGCCGAGGGCCTTCTGGAGGGAGAAGTAGTAGGCGTCCACCTGCGTGAGGTCAACGGGTGAGGCGCCGGCGATCGACGTGCCATCCACGAGGGTGAGTGCCCCGGGGGCCTCGACGCGGTAGACGGGGGAGGTGACGCCGGTGGAGGTCTCGTTGTGGGGATAGGCGTAGGTATCGATGCCATCGCGCGGGGTCACGGTGACGAGTGAGCCGAAGGGGGCCTCGTCAATGAGGGGATCGCACAGGTGTGGCGCGCGGGTGGCTTCCGTGGCGAATTTCGCGCCGAATGCGCCCCAGGAACCGAACGCTGCGCGCGAGGAGATGAGGCACGCGCAGGCCATGTCCCAGAACGCCGAGGCGCCGCCGTTGCCCAGGACCACCTCGTAGTCGTCGGGGACCGCACAGAGGGCGCGCAGGCCGTCCTTCAGCGAGGCGACCACGTCGCGCACGGGCATGGCGCGGTGGGAAGTCCCCATGAGGAGCGGTGAGGAGAGCGCTTCAATTTGTGCGGCGCGCACCTTGGAGGGGCCGCAGCCGAAGCGTCCGTCGGAGGGGAGGAGGGCCTGGGGGATGTCGGGAAAAGCCACCATGACGACAGCCTAGTCCCCTCATGCGGTGTATTTCCATCACGTTCATTAATCGAATTATCGTGAGCGTGCACACGTCGACACACCTGTTTTTCCGCATCAACGCGTCGTTCCATGTGCGCAAAGGAAGGTGACCCTATTCTGTGTTTATTACATGCCTGATAAAGGAGGGCGTCATGGCAGACCTGATCGACACCACCGAGATGTACCTCAAGACCATCCTCGAACTTGAGGAGGACGGGGTCACCCCCCTGCGTGCGCGCATTGTCGACCGCCTGGGGCACTCCGGTCCGACGGTCTCGCAGACGGTTGCGCGTATGGAGCGTGACGGGCTGCTGCATGTGATGGGGGATCGCCGCCTCGAACTGACCGAGGCTGGTCGCGCGCATGCGACCGAGGTGCTGCGCAAGCATCGCCTGGCCGAGCGTCTCCTCCTCGACGTGATCGGTATGGAGTGGGCGCAGGTGCACGACGAGGCGTGCCGCTGGGAGCACGTGATGAGCGATGCCGTCGAGGCGCGTCTGCAGGAGCTGCTCAGTAACACGTGCGTGGATCCCTACGGCAATCCCATGCCCGGCTGTGAGCAGCTGGAGGGCGCTTATTCTGCTGAGCTTGCGGTGCGTTCGCTCGAAGCTGGTGTCCTCACGGTGGCGCGTATTGGCGAGCCGATCCAGGCGGACGCGGAGCTGCTGGCGTCCTTTGATGAGCTGGGCCTGCGTCCTGGCGCTCGCGTGGAGCTGTCGGCGCACGGCGACGTCGTGCGCGTCGCGGCCCTCGACGAGGCCGGGAACGTGCGCGGCTACCTGACGATGCCGATGGCGTTGGCGGCTCATCTCTTCGTGCGGGGTGAGTGAGCGCTCTTCGTTGACGAGGCCGGGGCCCGCGGGGGTCTCGGCTTTTGTCATATCCGGGAACTGTCTCGAATGGTGGACTACCCGCAGAGGCGTTTTCCTGAGCAAACGCGGGGTAAATGTCACGGAATGGTAACGATGAATCCCGGTGATGTTACCGGAACGTGACATTGGCCGGCTGGTCAGGGTATAGTGAATACCGGTCATCAGACCACCCGCCTATCCGGCACCCGAAGTGAGACGACGGATAGAGCGGAAATTTCGTCTCACGCGGGGAACCCAACCGCGGCTCCTCGGAGCCTTGGGGTGAAGCTCGCCAGCCGAGCCGGACTTCCCGTCCGAACCCGACAGCTAACCTCGCAGGGAAACAGGGAGAACATGAGTGAAGACTTCTAAGCCTGCTCCGCGTCACCGCCTGGCACGTCGCCCGCTGACCGACACCATGGTCGAGGGCCTCAACGCCTCCGCCGCAGCTCGTCCGATCGCCTTCGCATCGGCAGCCGGTGTTGCGCTGACCGCGATCGCCGCCGGCGTTGCGAACGCCGCCCCGGCGACCCCTCAGTCTGAGCCGCAGAGCGCGGACCTGAACACCACGACCGTCGCCGTTGATGATGTGACCACGGTTGAGGTTCCGGACATCGCGTGGACCGCCGAAGAGGACGCGACCGCGTCCGCTACCGCCGAGGCTCCCGCACCGGCACCGGCTGCCGCCACCCCGGCCGCCGAACAGTCCGATTCCGCTGCTTCCCGCTCGGAGTCGCGTGCCGACGCCACCTCGGGCGATATCTCCGCTCGTCAGGCCGCCGTGAACGCCTCGGGTTCGGACATCGTGTCCGTCGCTCTGGGCCTGACCGGCATCCCCTACGTCTACGGTGGCGAGTCCCTCGCGGGCCTCGACTGCTCCGGCCTGGTCAAGTACGCGTACGCGGCTGCCGGCATCAACCTGCCGCACTCCTCGTCCGCTCAGGCCGCTGGTGGCACCATCGTGTCTGACCCGCAGCCCGGCGACATCGTGTCCTACCCCGGCCACGTCGCCATCTACATCGGCGGTGGCCAGATGGTCGAGGCCACGGTGCCCGGTCGCCTCTCCCAGATCTCGCCGGTTCGCGCTGGCGCCACCTACGTGCGCTACTGAGCCTGCGATAGACAGCTGGTGATCCCCGCAGCCCGCACGGGCTGCGGGGATCAGTGCGTCTGGGCAGGTTGGGCTTTCGCTGGCTGTCAAAATGCGGCACAATATAAGTGACTGCCACCACGAGGAGGACACCATGAGTTCTACCGAAGTCATTCTGGTCGGTGTCGATGGCTCGACGGAGAGCCTTGCCGCCGTCACCTGGGCCGCTGATCGCGGCGCGCGCACCGGAGCGCGCATTCATTGCCTGTGCACATACGCGCTGGCCTCCTACTCAGCCGCCGCCCTGGATGGCGGTTACGCCGTGCTTGACGACGAGGCCCTGAAAGCCGGGGCTGAGCAGGTCGTCGAGGAAGCGAAGGCCGTGGCGCGCGAGCGCGGCGCCACGCATGTGTCCGGCTCGACCGAACCGGGAGACCCGGCGGGCGTGCTCATCGACTTCTCCGCCGAGGTCGACATGATCGTCGTCGGTTCCCGCGGTGGCGGTGGATTCGCTGATCGCCTGCTCGGTACCGTCTCCTCGGCCCTCCCCGCGCACTCGAAGTGTCCCGTTGTCGTCGTCCCGCGCCACACCTCGGGCAAGAACTTCACGCCCGTCGAGCGCATCGTCGTCGGCGTGGACGGCACCGAGCAGCCGTCGTGCGCCCTCAAGCGCGCGATCAGTGAGGCGAGCCTGTGGGATGCACGCGTGACAGCCGTGTCCGCCGTCCCGATCGCGGTCGGCCCCTCCGTCATGACGTGGACGCCCACCGGCGTCGACCACTCCGCCCTCCTCGCGCAGGTACGCGAGGGCATGGATGCGGCCATCACGGCTGCTCTCAACGGCAAGGACGTGCACGTCGCACGCCACGCCCTCGACGGCTCCGCGGCGTCCCTGCTCATCGAGTTCTCGACCGCCGTCGACCTCGTCGTCGTCGGCACACGCGGGCGCGGAGGCCTGGCGGGGGTGCTCCTCGGCTCGACCTCCCAGACGGTGCTTGGACACTCGACCTGCCCGGTCATGATCGTTCCCTCCGCCCACCTGGGAGAGGGGACAACCGCGGTGCACACCGAGTGGGAGCGTCGCTAACTCCACGTCGGCACGAGGCCGGGGACCGAAGCGTGGGTACCCCGGCCTCGTCCGTTTTATCGGCGAGTGACGGCCCGCTGACCCGGCGTTCGCAGCCGGTGAGGGGGCAACGCCGCGCGCACTTTGCTACAGTGGGCGCGGACAACTTGTCACGCCCTCGTAGCTCAGGGGATAGAGCACCGCTCTCCTAAAGCGGGTGTCGGACGTTCGAATCGTCTCGGGGGCACACATAAGGGAACGGTATGCGTCATCCAATGGGGTATGCGGTCACCGTCGTCGCCGCACTGTGCTGGGGTGCCTCCGGTGTCTCTGCCGAGTACCTCATGAGCCGCCACGGTATCGAGCTCACTCTCATCAGCTTCGTGCGCATGTCCATCGGTGGCCTTCTCACCCTCGCGTGCGTTCTCCTCCGTTCGCGCGGGGTCTCGGCCCAACATCGCGATCTGGTGTGTGCGCCGCGCAACTGGCGAGACCTGGCGATCTACGCGGTTTTCGGCCTGGCGGCCTGCCAAATCACCTACATGGGGGTCATCCGCGCCTCGAACGCGGGGACGGGCACCATCCTGGAATACCTGGGACTCATCCTCATCGTCGTGTGGGTGTGCCTGACGCACCGGCGGTGGCCCAGAGCCTGCGAAACCATCGCCATCGTCCTCGCGGTGAGCGGCACCTTCCTGCTGTGCACACACGGGTCGCTGGACTCCCTCGTTATCACGCCGTCCGCCCTCGCGTGGGGCGCCGTCGCTGCACTCACGCTGGCGACCTACACGCTGCTTCCGGCGCGACTCATCGCGGCCTACGGCGCCGACGTCGTCGTCGGATACGCCCTGTTGATCGCCGGGCTCGGCGTTGGCCTCGTCGGACGCGTGTGGCGCTTCGCGATCACGTGGACGCCCGACGTCATCCTCGCCATGGTCATCACCGTCGTCCTCGGCACCACCGTCGCCTTCACCGCCTACCTGTGGGGCGTCGACCGCATCGGCCCCGTCAAAGCCTCCCTCATCGGAAGCCTCGAACCCATCGCCGCGGCCGCCCTGTCCGCTCTCGTCATGGGTACCTCCTACACCGGCGTCGACATCGTCGGGATGATCCTCATCGTCGGCGCCGTTGTGACCATTTCCGTTGTCGACCTCCTCCGGGCGCGCCGCGTCACATAAGAGGGCGGTGCTGCCGTAGGGTTAAAACGTGGTTCCTAGTATCTTTTCGCGACGTTCCGCCCCCGAGCCCGAGGCCACCTCAGCCTCGTCCACCTCGACGCACCCGACCACCCTCGTCGGCACTGCGCGCGAGGCGTGGCGTTCGCGCCTCGACCGTGACATTGCCGCCGACAGTGCATCGCTGCCGACGCTGTCCCTGTCCGGCGCACACCCCGGAGGCCTCGCCCAGCTGTACACGGAACATCCCGTCCGACTGAGCCTGCTCATCCGCGAACCCATCGCCCTCGGTCGCGCCCTCGATTGGGCGCGAGCACTCATCGCCCGCTCCGAGCAGCGTGCGTCCGCACACGGCACCGGCCCCATCCACCTGGGGATCGGCACCGCCACGTGGGGCAGCGGCATGGACACCACCACCGTCCCCGCCCTGCTGCGCCCGGTGCGCCTCGTGCGACGCGACGACGACGTCCTCATCGCCCTGGGACGAGGCGCGATCCTCGCCCCCGAACTGGCCGACGCACTGCGCGCCCACGGGGTCGACGCAGACGGCGAGACCGTGCTGGCCACAGCCAGCGGAACCCACGGTTTCTCCTCCTCACAGGCGATGAACGTCCTACGCGAGCTGTGCTCCGCGCTGCCGCGCTTCGATATCCGCGATGAGCTCGTCATCGGCCTCTTCTGCCACCCCGCCACCGCCCTCGCTGCCAGCCTGGCCGAAGACGTCACGGCACTCGAAGACTCCCAGGTGATCCGTGCGCTCGCAGGAGACCAGGACGCTCGCAACGACCTGATCGCGCAGGCGCACGAACCGAACCCGGCAGACCGTGACCCGTGGGCAGAAAAAGGCGTCGGTGACCTCATCCCCGTCCAGCAGGATGCCGTCGAGGCAGCCTCCGAGGGGCACAGTGTTTTCGTTGATATTCCTGCCCACAGTGACGACGCCTCGGTCGTGGCAGCGATCCTCGCCGACGCCGCGGCAACCGGTCGCTCCGTCCTGCACGTGTCGACCTCGCCCTCGCGCTCAATTGCCGCATATACGCGACTGTCCGACCTCGGGTTGGCCGACATCGTCGCGAACATCGACGGCTACTCGGATGCACGCCGCACCCTCGCGGCCCGCGTGTCGAGCGCCATGGAGGACACCGCTCCGGTCGTCGACCAGGAGAGCGTCGACGCCATGCGCGCACGCCTGCGTCAGGTTCGCGCCGCCCTGTCGTCCTACGCGATCGCCCTCCACGAGCCCTACGGCCGCTTTGGCGTCTGCGCCGCCGATGCGCTGCGCGCCCTCACCGACCTGACGAGCGGTGAGAACGCGCCCACCACGCGCGTACGCCTCTCCGAGGAAACCCTCTACGAGATTGCCGTCGATCAGGGCGAGAGCGCCCGCGCACTCCTGCGCGAAGCCCTCGCATCAGGCACCCTCTCGGGGGGCTCATCCTCCGCGTGGGGTAACGCGGTCCTCACCTCTGACGAGCAGGCGTCCGACGTGCTGCTGCGCGTTGACCGCCTGGCCAAGACGCTCCCCGAACTGCGCGTCCACATCGCCACAGTAGCGGGCGAGGCCGGTATCAAGCCCGCCGGCACCCTGGCTCAGTGGGACCGCCAGCTCGCCATGTTCGACGGCATCGCGGACGTCCTCGATGTGTTCCAGCCCCGCGTGTTCGAACGCAGTGCGGCCGACATGGTCATCGCGACCGCCCCCAAGCAGTGGCGCAAAGACCACGACATTTCGATGAGCCGCTCGGAACGCAACCGCCTCGTCAAGCAGGCCCAGGACCTCGTGCGCCCCGGCGTGCACGTGCCCGACCTGCACCGCGCTCTCATCCGCGTCCAGGAGCGCCGCGACGCATGGTGTGCGGTGTGCGGCGAGGATTCCTGGCCGATCCTTCCCGCGAAGATCGGCGAGATCTCGGCCCTCACCGATGCTGTGCGCGACGACCTTGACGCGATCGCCCCCGTGTTCGTCGCCGAAGAACCCGACCTGGTGGGCACCCACCTGCAACGCCTCACGACCCTCATCGAGCGGTGGGCGGGCGACACCTCGGCGGCGCGCGAGGTCCCGGCCCGCCTCGCGATGCGTGAGCGCCTCGCCGCCCGAGGCCTCGACAAGCTGGCCCAGGACCTCGCCGACCGGCACGTCGAGGACAGCGCCATCGACACCGAGCTCGACCTCGCGTGGTGGGCCTCGTTGCTGCGCGCCATGCTCGCCGCACAGCCCGCGCTCGGCGGCGTCGATCCCGGCGCGCTTGAGGACCTGGCCCGCGAGGGGCGTGAACTGGACGAAGAGCAGGTGGCCTCGCTCATCCCGCAGGCCATCACGGGCGTGCGAAGGATCCGCACGAACGCCCTCGCGGCGCGTCCGAGCCAGTACGAGGAGCTGCGTGAACTCCTTGCCGACGGGAAAGTGCCCAGCGACCTGGATCTGCTGGTCACCTACCCTCTCGTGCGACACCTGCTACCCGTGTTGATGACGGTTCCCTCGATGGTGCCCACCCTGGCTCCCACGGGACGCACCGTCGATATCGTCGTGCTCGACGGTGCGGACGGACTGCCCCTGGCCGAGCTTGCGCCGATTATTGCCCGCGGCCACCAGCTGGTCGTCATTGACGATCTGGCAGCGGCCTCGGAGGGTGGCGCGACCCGCGAACTCGCTGGCGTCCTCCCGGTCCTGCACGTCGAACCCGGACCGCGCCGCCTCAACGACCAGGTCGCCCTGCTGCTGGCCCGCTACGGCTATGAGCACGCCGGCATTCCCGTGCCGTGGACGGCCTCGAATGCACCCGTGAGCGCCCGCTGGGTTGAGGCGACGGGCATGCCCGCCCCCGGCGCGCACGCCATCGAATCGACAGCCGCCGAGGTGCGTGCCGTCGTCGATGCCGTCATCGAACACGCGGTGGAATCGCCCGAACGCTCCCTCGCCGTCGTCGCCCTATCCGACCGCCACGCCGGGCGCATTCGCGACGCCCTGGAGACGGTGCGCGCCGAGGAACCCGGCCTGGCCTCGTTCTTTGACCCGGCGACGCCCGAACCCTTCGTCGTCGTCGGCCCCTCGCAGGCCGTGGGTCTCACCCGCGAATCGCTCATCGTGTCCGTGGGCTTCGCGAAGACGCCGCACGGGCGCGTCATCCACGATTTCGGTGTCCTGTCCACCGAGAGCGGCGCAGACACCCTGGCCGAGATTCTGCGCGCCGTGCGCGGCGACCTCACCCTCGTCTGCTCGCTTCACAGCGAGGAGATCGACCGTGATCGCCTGGGACACGCGGGCGCGCGGATGCTCGTGGACCTCATCGAAATCGCGGAGGGGCACGCCGGAGAAGGCATGGACGCGTGGCCGGTCCTGGCTGGCGAGCCGGACCGTCTGCTCGTCGACCTCGCCGAGCACCTGTACTCGCGTGGCCTCGAAGTCGTCGCCAACGTCGGTATCCCCGGCGGCATGTGCATCCCCCTGGCCATCGGGCACCCGGACTCCCCGGGACGCCTGCTGCTCGCCGTCCTCACCGACGACGAGGAATACCTGGCCGAGCCCAGCCAGCGCGTGCGCGACCGCGCCCGTCCCCGTTGGCTCGAAGCCCAGGGCTGGGCCGTCTACACCGCCCTGTCGATGGCGCTGTTCATCGACCCCGAGAAGGAAGCCTCCGCGATCGTGGATAGCGTCCTCGACGCCCTCGAGAAGCTGCACGCCACCCAGGATGAGCCCGTCGTCGCCGTCCCGGAGCGCGTCGAGGATGACGAGGCCGCGGACGAACGCGTGGAAGAAGCGTCGTCGGCTGAGCCGACGTCGGGTGCTGAGCCCACGTCGGGTTCGGAGGAATCGGAGGAATCGGAGGGCGGTGCCGAGGAGCCCGCGGCCCCGCGCATGCCGATGCTGGACGACGGCCTCGACGAGGAATCCAAGCGCCGCAAGAAGGCCGACGAGGACACCACCGGCATGCTGCTGGCCATCAAGCGCAAGGAGCGCGCCTCCGAGGAGAACCGCGGGCCTCGCCCCGCGATCGCCAAGGGCCTCCCGCTGGCCGCCTACTCCGACGATCAGCTCGACGAGATGGCCGCCTGGGTACGATCCGACGGGGTGGAGCGCACCGACCTGGAGACCGCCGAAGAGCTGCGCGAGGCCCTGGGCATCACGCGCCGTGGCTTCCAGTCCGACGCGGTCCTCGGCAACGTCGTGCGCCGCACGAAGCCCGCGGCCGCGCAGGAGACCGGTGAGGCCTCGGCCTCCGAGGACGTGGCGGCTGAGGAATCCTCCGATGAGTGAGGCGACGCCGCGTAAACGTCGGCGCGTCGCCCGCTACGTGTCCGACGTGGATCGCCACCTTATCGCTGAAGGCCTGCCGCCCTCCTGGGAGGATCGCGTGCGCCCCGAGGACACGCGCCCCGGTTCCATGGCTGATGCCCCCGACCGTGGGGACGGGGCCAACGACGCGCGGTTGCTTGAGAACGTGCCGCCCCACTCCCAAGCGCGGGCGTAGGGTCCGTGCCGCGAGCCGCACTTGGCGTCGATCCGATGCGTGATTTCCCGGTAATGTCGCATGCAATTTCCCTGTCAACTTTTCATGCTTTGAAATATAGGCGTTGCAATTTCAACGTTTGTCGGGGTGGCTGAAAGTTCGGGTAGACGAATTGCATGCGAAATCAGGGGCGCGCCGTTGCGCAGTGTCGCGGGGATACAAAAAGGCGGGGCCGATGCGCATCGGCCCCGCCGTCCCTCAGGAAGAGGGATTAGATGCTCAGTGGCGCGGCGTGCCCTGGGCGAGCGCGTCGCGGATCTCCGTGAGGAGCTTGACCTCGTCGGAGACCTCGGCCTCGGGAGCCTCGTCCTCAGCCTTCTTGCGGCGAGCGTTGAGGGCGTTCATGGGCACAACGATGCAGAAGTAGATCGCGAAGGCCATGACGATGAAGTTGATGACGGCGGTGATCAGCAGGCCGAACTTCACGTCGGTACCGTTCAGGGTCAGGATGAAGGCATCCGAGAAATCGGGCTTGCCGATGACGGCCGCGATCAGCGGGTTGATGATGCCGTCGACCAGGGCGTCGACGATGTTCTTGAAGGCGGCACCGATGATGACACCGACGGCGAGCTCGACGACGTTGCCGCGCGAGATGAAGTCCTTGAATCCCTTGAGCATGGGTTCTCCTGTAGTGAAAGGGGTCGGCTGGGCCGACAAGTCTGAATCGCCGATGCATCTCGGCGTGGCGGTCTGTTGCCGCCGGGGCGTGCGCGTGTTTGGCGCACGTTTACCGTGGAAAACACTAGTGGGGACTTTCGTCTTACGAACAGTGATTAGGGAGTAATGTTCGTCGCACTTTTTGCAATTCGGTCAGCGAGGTGTGGATTTAGGCCGAAAAGTCCGGTGTGAGAGGTATGTGACAAACGGCCGTTGGCGTTGCTGTTAACAGGAAAAACACTGGAAAAACGCCTATCGGGCGTTTGCTGCGATCGTGCGTGTCGGCGTGATGATCGCATCGATGGGCACGTCGTGCGCCTCCGTGGGAATTACTCCGGATTCCAGCACCTCGTCGTCGAAAACCACCGAAACGACCGCGACACCGGGTGAGCGGTGTAAGAGGGCTCGGTCGTACCAGCCCCCGCCCTGCCCGAGGCGCGCTCCGTCCGAGGATGCAGCTAACGCCGGAATGACGATCAGATCCGCCTCTGTGAGCGACTCCGCCCCCATTGCCCCACCGCACGGCTGGGCGGGAGGCCGCGACGGCGTCACCAACGCGTGCCCCGCCTCCCACAGGCCCCAGCGAGGGGAGCGGTAGGGGGCGCCGGCCTCGTCGATGAGGATGGGCAGGAGCGCGCGATCGAAGGCCCCGAGCGTCAGGGACAAGTCGGGCTCGAGGGGGGTGGGGACGAAGAGCGCGGGCAGGGCGACTCCTCCGATTGACGAGGCCAGGGCGCGAACCTGGCGAGCGATTCCTTCCGCTTCGGTACGGTTGCGCACGGGAATGGGGGAGGGGACGGGCTCCGGGGAGAGCGGGGACTTGGATGGGGTGGGCGCAGTTCTGGCGGCGGAACCTGTGAGGGATTCGAACATAGGGGCCTGGGCGCGTCGAGCGCGGCGGCGGCTACGTACCTCCGCGCGGAGAGTTGTTTTTGTGGCCATCGTCTCCCTTTCGTCCCGTTTCTTCGCTACGCTGTGAAGTATGTCAGATAAAAACCAGCCAGTAGTGCACGCCGTCGTCCCCTCGGCCGGTCGCGGAACCCGCTTCCTGCCCATCACGAAGTCCGTCCCCAAGGAAATGCTCCCCGTCGTCGACCGCCCCTCGATCGAGTACATCGTTCGCGAGGCCACGGATGCCGGCATCGAAGACATCCTGTTCGTGACCCGCGCCGGCAAGCAGTCAATCGAAGACTACTTCGACGCCGAACCCGGCCTCGAGGCCGACCTGGAGAAGGCCGGCAAGGAGAAGGCCCTCGAATACGTCAACGAGTACAAGAAGTACGCGCGTGTCCATTCCGTGCGCCAGGGACACCCCCTCGGCCTCGGCCACGCGATCCTTCAGGCCAAGTCGCACGTGGGCGACGCCCCCTGCGCTGTGCTGCTGCCCGACGACCTCATGGAACCCGGCTCGCAGCTGCTGCGCAAGATGATCCAGGTGCGAGGAGCCCTGGGCGGCACCGTCGTCGCCCTGCTGAAGGTCACGCCCGAGCAGGCCACCGCCTACGCGTCGACCGCCGTCGAGGTCCTGCCGATCCCCGAGGGTGTTGACCTCGAAGAGGGCCAGCTCATGCGCATCACCGACGTCACCGAAAAGCCCCCGCTCGAGGAGGTCAAGTCCGAGTACGCGGTCGTTGGCCGCTACCTGCTCGACCCGGCCGTGTTCACGGCCCTCGAGAACATCGAACCAGGCGCCGGCGGTGAGTATCAGCTCACAGATGGGTACGCGCGCATGATCGACCTCCCCGAAGAAGAGGGTGGAGGGTTGTACGGTGTAGTCATCGACGAGCGACGCTTCGACACCGGGGACAAACTCGGCTACCTCGAAGCTAACGTCACGCTCGCCCTTGAGGACCCGGCGCTTGGAGCGGAACTCAAGGAGTTCCTGCGCTCCAAGCTCGAGGACTAACAACTATGCGAAGCGTTGCCGACTTCTACCAGGACTGCATGGCCGTTGCCCACGCGCTGCCTCCGCTCGACGTTCAGCTCGCTGACGCGGTCAGCTGCGTGCTCGCAGAGGACGTGCAGGCTCCCTTCAATCTCCCGGTCGCCGACCTGTCGGCGTGCGACGGATACGCGGTTCGCGTTCGCGACTGCGAGGGAGCAACCCTGGAGATGCCGGTGACGCTTCCCGTCACCGAGGAGATCCGTGCCGGCGCGGTCGACCCGGCCGCCCTGGTCCCCGGCACGGCAATCCGCATCGCGTCCGGCGCGCCCATGCCCACGGGCGCCGAGGCCGTGGTCTCCCTCGAATTCACGGACCACGGCATCGCTCAGGTCGCCCTGCGCACCGCCCCCGCCAGCGGTGAGAACATTCGCCGCCGTGCGGAGGACGTCGCCCAGGGTGAGACGGTGCTGCGCGCCGGCACGCGTATCGGCGCCCGCCAGATGGCGCTCCTCGCAGGCGTGGGCCGCGACCGCGTCCTGGTCCACCCGCGCCCGCGCGTCGTCATCATCTCGATCGGCGACGAGATCGTCGAGCCCGGCGGCGAGGCCCGTCCCGGCACCGTCTTCGACGCGAACGGCCACGCGCTGTCGACCGCCGTCGCGGATGCTGGAGCTCAGACTTTCCGTGTCGCCGCCGTCCCGGACGAGCGTGCCCGCCTGCGCGAGACCATCGAGGATCAGCTGGTGCGCGCGGACCTGATCCTGACGACCGGCGGCATCTCCTACGGCAGCGGCGACACCGTGCGCGAGGTCCTCGGGGCGCTCGGTACGGTCCGCTTCGACAACGTCGCCGCCTGGCCCGGCCACATCATGGGTGTGGGTACCGTCGGCGCCGAGGACGGCCAGCCCGGCACTCCCATCGTCTGCCTGCCCGGCGACCCGGTCTCCGCCCAGGTCTGCTTCGAGGTCTTCGTCCGCCCCGCCCTGCGCCACATGCAGGGATGGAGTGCTGTGAACCGCCCCGTCGTGCGCGCCGCCATCGACCGATCCTGGTACTCCCCGCGCGGCCGCCGCGAGTTCGTGCGCGTGCGCCTCACCGGCTCGCCCCGCTCCGGCTACAACGCCGCTGTCATGGGCACCCCGGCCTCGTTGCTGCTGTCCGCGCTCGCGGACTCGAACGCTCTCGCGGTCGTGCCCGAGGACGTGACGACGGTGCGCGCGGGGGATAGCCTCCAGTGCCTGGTCCTCGAATGAGGTGTTTTTTCCGCCGCCGCACGTGCGTGTGGGGGCGCGACATTGAGATGCTCACGCTGCGCGTTCCCGACCCGGTCGGCCGCGGCTTCCTGCGCTCTGGGCCCGAGTCGAATCCTCGGCCGCGCGAACTCGTCGTGCGTCCCGTGCGCGGCGAAGAGCACCGCGCCCTCGATACCGTGCGCCGCACCGATGGGCACTGGTTGCGGCCGTGGGAGGCGACCCTGCCGCCGGATACCCTCGAGCACATCCCGACGTTCTCACAGTACGTGCATCGCGCCGACCGCGATCAGCGCCTCGGCAATGCGCTGATTTTCGGCGTGCAGATCGACGGGCGTTACGTGGGTCAATTCTCGATCTCGAACGTCCATTGGGGTGCGATGTCCTCGGGCATGCTCGGCTACTGGATCGTCTCGGAGTGGGCGGGCCGAGGCCTGGGTTCCCTCGTCGCTGCCCTCGTCCTGGACCTCGTCGTCGGGGAGCTCGGTCTGCATCGCGTCGAAGTCTGTGTGCGCCCCGAGAATGAGCGGTCCCTGGGGGTGTGCCGAGGCCTCGGCCTCGTGGAGGAGGGGCTACGACCCCGGTTTATGCACATCGGTGGCCAGTGGGCCGACCATATCGCGTTCTTTATTGACACCGAGTCCCTGCCCGAGGGAGGGCTCGTGCAGCGGCGGTGGGGGCGCAGCGCGATCGACTGACGAGCTCGCCTGCTCGTGGGCTGATGCGCTGGTTGTGAGCGTGTTCCCGTGTTGTCCTGCTTGGTGTGAATGATGCTGGTGTTACAAGTGTGACACCTGAGGATACTTCTCTTTTTACCGAAAGGTTTGAGAGCCCGACACGCGCCCAACACACAAAGCGCGACGCGTCAAACGCCCGTACGTTGAGAGGGTGGAGATCGGTGGACTCGTCATCGTCGCGGTATTCGTCGCGCTTTTTGCGACCGTACCGTCACTCGTCGCGCGCCGAACAGCTATCGTCCAGTCTCGCGAAATCGACCGTTTTTCGCCGAAACTGCGCATCATCCACACGAATGAGACAGAATTAGAGACGTGCGACCACGCCAGCGGAACCATCCTGGCCGGGCGCGCACTCACGAGCGGAGGCAGCATGCACCAGGGCACCACGGGACGTAGCCGCCCCGTCATCGACCGACGCAACAACAAGGCGGTCCGCGACATCGCTAAGCTGCGCGCCCGCCGCGCCGCACGCATCGCCGCCGAAAATGCTGCCGCGCGCCGCCGCATGGTCATCACCGGCATCTGCGCCCTCGCGACCGTCGCCCTCGGCATCGTGATCGCAGCGACCTCCATCGCGTGGGCGTGGATCGCCATCCCGGCCGCCGCGCTCGTGGCCTCGCTCGGCGCCTCTCGTGTTGCCGCCGTCCGCTCCCAGCAGGCATCCGAGCGCGAGCTCGAACTACTCACCAAGCTTCGCGGCGACGTTCGTGGTGCCGGTCGACCCACCGCTGCGGCCCCCGCCCCCGCCTCCGCCGAGCGCGCCTCTTCTTCATCCGAGGAAGCCGCGGAGGACACTGCGGCTTCAGATGTCGCGCCTCAGACCGGATCCGTTCCCTCCCTCGTCTTCAACGTCGACGTCCCCGAGATCGTCGAGGTCGCTGACACTCCCGCACGCGCCTGGACCGTCGTCCCCGTTCCTGCCCCGACCTACGCGTCGCGCGAGCGTGTTCGCGGCCGCATCGTTCACGCCGACACCGACCTGCGCGGCATCCCGCGCATCGGCGCGGCTGTTCCGGCTCGCCCGATCGCCCAGACCGCCCAGGTGGGGGCCCGCTCCACCGCCGAGGTCGTCGCAGACCAGGCCGTCGCCCTCGACCTGGATGCCGTCCTGGACGCGCGCCGCGCCCAGTAATAGCCGAATCGTTGTGATGCCGCGCCGCGGGCCTTCGGGCTCGCGGCGCGGTCGCATGTGTGGGCTTTGGGAACGGCAGGAGTACACGCGCACGTCGCCATCTTCCGTTCCCGCTCCGTGTCATGCCGCACGCGGCGGTGGTCGGCTTGCAAGGCTGATGGGCATGGTGCTAAGCTGTGTGAGTCCTTGGGGCTATGGCGCAGTTGGTAGCGCGTCTCGTTCGCAATGAGAAGGTCGGGGGTTCGAATCCCCCTAGCTCCACCACAGGCCGACATCCGATCGCGGATGTCGGTTTTTTGTATGCCTGGGCGCGTTCGTGCGGTGCCTGTTGTTGTGTTGATTGGTGCCGCTGGTGTTCGGGGCGCCTGCCGGGCCGCTGTGTGTGCCGGTGGGCGGCGGCCCGCCCGCGAGCCGTCTGCGCCGCGAGCTTCGCTCGGCGCGTCGCCGCGAAGCCCGGCCAGGCCCCGCCGCCGACCACGGGCACCGCAGCCTGGCCCTCAGGGCTCTCTGTATCCGTCCGTATCGGCAACGCCTGGTAAGCAGATCAATATGATACTTTGTCTCGATGCCCGACAACTCTCTACGCTTCCCTCCAGTATCGGAACAAGACACATTGGATAGTTAGCATCACCCCGATCGGGCGGAATGGTGGTGAGGGATCACATGTTTTGCTCACCCGCCGCTGCAATGAACGGGTTTGCGCTCCGGACGGATATATGTCTCAGTGCATCGGGCTAGTGGTTGCAGGGAGTGGTTCCACCGTGAATCTAGCAGGTCTATATGGCTGTATATCCTTGTATATTTCTACGATGGGCACATTTTCCAGCTGTGAAACAAGCTGTGATTGTCACTGATTTGCACGGGTCGGGCTGTTAGACTCGACGGGTAAGCTACGTGCTTCGACGCGTAGGAACCTCGTTGGCCAACTGATTGAGGCGGGCGCAGGAAGAAGGTGTGTCGATGATTGACTCAGCCTGGAAGAGCTGGTACAAGGCAAAACATGACCAACGATGTCAAGCTTCTGGCGAAGCGTTTGAGATATATGTTACAGAGCTCTTATCTCGTTTTCATAGTGACTTCGTAAATCCGTCGCCGATGGGTTCTTATGGTGATGGTGGTTGTGATGGTCTCGCTGATAGTGGCGCAATTTTCTATGCATGCTATGGGCAGAGGGCTACAACTGGAATTGATCAAAAAACAAAACAGAAACTCGAATCTGACTTCGCGCGCGCGCTTGAATGTTGGGATGACTTCACGAATTGGCGGTTTGTTACCAATGCGTCCGTTGGTCCCGCACCGATGAAAAGTCTCCAAGCGTTGCGGAAACAACACGGTCCTCACACGGCGCGTCCGATCACAATTGACTTGTGGAAGACCGATGACCTGTGGCAGAAAGTTGCTGCGAAGCTAACCCTTGAACAGCTGGATGAAGTTATCCCTGGGGTGCCTCACGTGGGGCATGTAGAACTTGCTGATCTGGTGGACTTGATTCAATCGCTAGAACAAGTGGACGGCTCGTTTCCTGACAATAATGCGCCTATTCGTCCGGTCCCGTCCACAAAAATGAACTTCAATAAACTTCCGGAGACTACGAGAGCGGAATTTAATGTGGGGAGGCTTCTATCAGTGCGCATCGATCGTTGGTTTTCTCAACAGTCCGATCCGACTATGCGCGATGAGAAAGCGCAACGTTTTCGTGCCATTTATCAGGAAGCGAGGAGAACTACAACGGATGTCCGCGAGATAGTTCGACGAGTTTATGGAGCGCTTGGTGGCCAAGATTTTGATCTATCTACGAAGAGGGCGAATGCCGTCTATGCGGTTACGGCATATTTCTTTGACTCGTGCGATATCTTTGAGGAACCGCCAGACACTTATGATGGAAGCGAAGTAGCTTATGTTGTTGCCAACTAAGGGGATTGAGCCTGAGCGCGCGTTGCTCACAATAGGTGCACGAATCCTCTCGCTATTGGAGTCGCCTGCGACCATCACTGGATTATGGGAACGATTTTTGGAATCCTTGAAGGAAGATCGCGTGAACTTTGGGATCAGTTTCGACTGGTTTGCCCTGGCGATAACCATGTTATTTGCGATTAATGTAGTTGCATGGGATGAAAATGGACGGTTAGTGAGGTATTGTGTTTCTGCATAAATTAGGCTCGTCAGACTTTCGCTTCAAGACACTTCAATTTCATCCAGGGATGAATATCCTGCTCGCTGACAAGACTGTTGAATCTACTTCCGGTGATAGTAGGAATGGAGCCGGCAAGAGTAGTTTCGTAAGGATACTTCGCTATATTCTCGGTGGATCGCTAGCTGGTATTCTGAAGTCGGATGCGTTGTCTGCTCATTCGTTCTGCGCGGAGATTGACATTTGTGGGGCGGGTGTTATAAATCGAGTGGAAAGACCTGTTTCTCCGAAAACGAAGGTTTATATTGATGCTGTGCAAATCAGCGTTGAAGACTGGAAGCGTGATCTGTCGGATTTGTTAGGTGTTTCTGATGTAGTCAGAAAACCGACAGTATCTCAAATATTTGGACAACTTGCTCGTGATTATTTCGAAGATCCGCTAAAAACCTATCGCAATGAGGGCAATTGGGAGTCGGGTATGCGAATCGGCTTTCTTCTTGGTTTCTCTCCTGAGATCCTAGTGAAGGCGGCCGAAATTATTGCTTTGGAAAAGAATCAAAAGGCTCTTCGCAAGGCTATCTCGGATGGTGTATTTGGGTCTACTACAGCCAGCGAGTCGGAACTGCGTGCTCGCTTGGCTCAGGCGCGTAAGACACGAGACCGTGTGGAGTATAGTCTTAAGGGATTTAGAGTCGATGAACAGTATGCTGTCCATCAAGTGAGAGCGGACGAGCTGAGTCGTGCTATTAGGGAGCTGAACGATGAGGGCCTTTCGTTAGAGAAGCGAAGGTCCGATCTCGAAGCTGCCATGTCTGAAGAGCGGCCTGCGATTGTAGGAGCGGAACTATCTCGGCAATTGGAAACGATGTATGCAGAGATTGGCATTATCATTCCCGGTGCTGCACTTCGACGCTTTGTTGAGGTTGCTGACTTTCATGCGTCCGTCGTGCGTAATAGGCGGATGTATCTCGAGAATGAATTTGCTGCAGTGAGTCAGCGTCTTGAAGAGATTAGCTTAAAACGTCAATCATTGGATCAAGATCGAGCAAGCGTCATGGCTGTACTCAAGGAATCTATGGCGTTAGATACGTTTCGAAGCATGCAAAAGGAGCTTGCTGACCTGGATGCTCGCGTCGCAGATTTGGAAAAGCGTCTTGAGCTCGTGCAGTCAGTTAGCGATTCGGGGATACGTCTGCGTGCAATGAAATCCGAAGTAGAGTACAGTCTACGCGCTGAAATTGCTGAGCGAGAGGATTCTCTTGAGTCGTCCATTGCGCTATTTCAGCAGTTGGGTGAAGAGATCTATAGTGATCGTCGTGTTTCCCTACTCATAGAGGCGACTTCTAGAGGGGTACTTAAAGTAGAGCCAAGGATCGATGGTGACGCCTCGGCTGGAATTCAGGGGGTCAAGACCTTCCTCCTGGACCTTGTGTGCTTAGTCTCAGCGATTCGCCTTCACCGGGCTCCGAGGATTCTTGTGCATGATAGTCAGTTGTTTGATTCTATGGATGATCGGCAAATAGCTTCCTGTCTCAACATTGGCGCACGGTTGGCGGATACACATGGCTTCCAATACATAGTGACACTTAACTCTGATCGCCTCGCGGCGGCTGAGGCTGAGGGTTTCGATCGGATGAATTACGTCATCGATCCGGAACTTACCGATGCTGGAGATGGGGGTGGACTCTTCGGCTTCCGTTTCTTTTAGCTCTGGTGTGGGTCGTTTTGGCGATTAGATTAGAGATGAGCTAATCGTCTTAGTTGTTTGCATTCTTTACGTTTAAGATAGTTGTGAAGTGTTCTTCTTTGGATCTTCCTCGGATTTCGTCAAGCCGTCGCCTGCTTATGAGGAAAATTGGGGAGCGCTGGAGCTTCCTCGCAGACAGGAGGCCACACACGATGGACACCATCAGGAAAGCGGATAGCCGCCGCGGGCGGATCGCCTACGAGGTTGCGGGGCTCGCGTGGCTCGCCGAGGCCTCGGGCCCCGGGGCCGCCGTCGTGCCCGTCCTCGATCACGGCGCGACGTGGCTTGAGGAGCCCCGCTTGGTCTCCGTCTCGCCAACCCCTCGGGCGGCAGAGGAATTCGGCCGCGCCCTCGCCCAGACGCACGCCGCCGGAGCCAGCCACCTGGGTGCGCCGCCGCCCGGCTTCGAGGGGTATGGCTGGATGGGGGAGGCCCACCTGTCGCTACCCGACCGCCCGAGTCCGGCCCCGGCCTCGTCGTCGGAAGAATCCTGGGGTGCCTTCTACGCGCGCGAGCGCATCGCCCCCTACGCCGACGACCGCACCTTCACGCCCGCCGAACGCGCGCTCATCGACAAGCTCTGCGAGCGCCTCGAATCGGGCGCACTCGACCACGACCAGCCGAGCCTCGTCGACGATGCGAAAAAGCGCCAGAACAACGTCGGCGCCGCCCGCACCCACGGCGACCTGTGGAGCGGCAACGTCATGTGGACCCCGGGCGGTGCCGTCCTCATCGACCCCGCCGCGCAGGGCGGTCACGCCGAGGAGGACCTCGCTGCGCTCGCGGTTTTCGGATGCCCGCACTACGAGCGGATCCTCGCCGCCTACGACGAGGCTTCACCCCTGGAGGACGGCTGGCGCGAGCGCATCGCCCTGCACCAGATGCACATCATCATGATCCACTGCGCGGTCTTCGGGCGCTCCTACGTGCCCGAGGCCATGGCGATCGCCTGCAGGTACGCATAGACCGTGTCTCCCTGCGCGCGCCCGAGCGCAGAGACAGCAGACAAAGACCGCGCCTCCCTCCGCGAACCCGCACGCGCATGCGTGGGGACGAGGAGAGAGGCGCGGCAACGCTCGAAGGCGTGGAATCAGGCGCGAGCGTCGTAGTGCTGCAGACCCGAATCCTCTCGCGAGCCACCCTGGCCGTCGCCCACGTCGTGGTAGTCGTGGATCCACTCCAGGCGGCGCACCCACTTGACCATCTTGTAGCCGTGCTGGGAATCGGCGCGCAGACGCAGGGGGCCGCCGTAAACCTCGGGCAGGGGCTCGTCGTTCATGCCCCAGGCGAGGATGCACTCGTCGTCGTCGATCATCGACGGGTCGATGCACTCGTAGTAGGGCTCGGTCGGGCGCCCATCGTAGGTGTGTCCGACGTGTCCGAAGGAAGTGGCCATCAGGTAGTGCGCGCCCTCCGTGGGCGTCACCTGCTCGAGGAGGTCCTTGAGGCGGATACCCTCCCACTTCGCGATGCCGGTCCACCCCTGCATGCAGGTGTGCATCGTAATGTTCGTGACCTTACCCAGGGCCTTCAGCTCATCGATGGAGAAAGACTTCTCCTCTTCGACCAGGCCTCCGATCTCGAGGCGGAAGTTCTTGAAGTCGTCCTCGCGCAGGGCGATGTATTCCTCGGACTGCTCCTTTGTCGGCGGGCGCGTGTTGACCCAGTGGAACGGGGAAATGTCGTCCTCGGTGAAGGTCTTCTTCGCGACCTGACGCGACTTCAGGCGGTCGATCGTGAGGGCGCGGATGGGCTGCGTGGCACCCCAGATCCAGCGCTGGGTGCGGCGCAGGTTCGACAGGGACCAGTAGGAGGCGCCGATCCACAGGGCGATGGCGACAACGATGCCGATGATCAGCATGGTGACAGCCTGAGCGAAGCGCGCCGCCGAGATGTCGTCGTAGTTTTCGCCGAGCATCATGTGCGCGATGTTGTACTTCGGGTGGACGATGAACACGAGAGCGACGTGCATGACCACGAAGAAGCAGTAGAAGGCCATGCCCAGGAAGTGGATGGAGCGGGCCGTCTGGCGGTTGCGGAAAAGCTTGACGTACTTCGGGAAGCGTCCCGCGAACGTGGGGGACATGATGGGGCCGGTCGCGATCATGAGGGGCGCGACGATGAAAACGACCGTGAAGTACATGAGCTTTTGGAGCGCGTCATAGGGCTGGAAGTGCTCGATGGAGGGGATCTGCAGGCCCATGTAGATCTTGGCGCTCTCCCAGGCCTCGGGGAAGATGGACCACGAGGTGGGGACGATGCGTCGCCACTGGCCTGTCCCGAAGAGGAGGGCGACGTACACGAAGCCGTTGATGAGCCAGATGGCCGTGACGAGTGCGTGCCACGCGCGGCCCAGGCCGATCTGTCCGCGTCCGGGCAGGGAGATCAGCGGGTGGAGGTTGCGCTGGTCGTCGCGTGCCGTGAACTCGCCGGGAACGGTCGACACCTTGTCCTTCGTGAACTTGAGCCACTCTGATCCGGGCGTGCAGTGATTGTTCCAGTACAGACGCGGGTGCGATGCGAGGACCTCCCAGCCGGAGCGGATGAGGAAGCCCATCATGATGAAGTTGATGAAGTGGGTGATCCTCAGCCAAGCGGGAAAAGTGTCGAGGTCGACGGCACCGGCTGCGCTAGCCATTGCTGCGAGCGCGTGCATTGCGGTTCCTCCTGTGTGGCGTGAACGATAGAATGCCTCGTAGATTAGAGGGAAAATGCGCGCATAATTAGCTGTCAAATCATGTTTTAGCGCAGTGGGCTACAAGTTGCCCGCTTGTCAAGCTCGATTTGAGAGGGTAAAAGCCATTCTTTTGGAAAAAGGAATGTTTATTAATTCTGGGGTCGGATTACGACAGAACGAGGCCGGGGCCAGGTCGTGCGTTGACCCAGCCCCGGCCTCGTTCCCGGAGATGTGAATGACCTACAGGCGCGGGATGTTGCGCATGTTGGAGGTGGCCATCGAGAAAGCCTCGGCGATGCCGCGGTTGAGAACGATCTTGCTCATCGCGGTCGCGAAACCGACGACCTGGCCGCCGGTGATGGCCGGCGGGAGAGAGAGTGCGTTCGGATCCGTGATGACTTCAATGAGGGCGGGGCCGGGCGCGGCGAACGCCTCGCGGTACGCGTCCTCCAGGCGAGATGCGTCCTCGACGCGCTCGGCGTGGAAGCCAATTGCACGGGCGATCTCCGCGTAATTCGTATCCGGGACATCCGTCTGGAAATCGGGAAGGCCGTTGACCAGCATCTCCAGCTTCACCATGCCCAGCGTCGAATTGTTAAAGACGACCACCTTGACCGGCAGGTCGTACATCTTCGCGGTGATGAGCTCGCCCAGCAGCATCGAGATGCCGCCGTCGCCCGACACGGACACGACCTGGCGATCCGGGTAGGCGACCTGAGCGCCCAGTGCCATCGGCAGGGCGTTCGCCATCGACCCGTGCAGCAGCGAACCGATGAGGCGACGCGTGCCGAGCGGATCGATGTAGCGGGCGGTCCACACGTTGCACATGCCCGTGTCTGCAGTGAAAATCGCGTCCTTCGCGGCCGTCTCGTTGAGGAGGTGTGCGGCGTACTCGGGGTGGATCGGACGCATCTTCTCCACGTTGCGCGTGTAGGCGCCCACGGGAGCGTGCATGATCTCCGAATGCTTCTTGATCTTGGACTTCAAGAATGAGTCGGAACGGTTCTCACGCAGGTGGGGGAGGAGTGCCTCGATGAAGGGCTTGACCTGCGCGTGGATAGCGAGGCCGACGTCCGTGCGGCGGCCCAGCTTCTCCGCGTGCGTATCCACCTGAATGGTCGGGGTGTCAGGCAGGAACTGGTCGTAGGGGAAGTCGGTGCCCAGCAGGATCAGCACGTCGGCGTCGTTCATGCCCTCGGCGGCTGCGCCGTAGCCCAGCAGGCCCGTCATGCCCACGTCGAAGGGGTTGTCGTACTGGATGAAGTGCTTGCCGCGCAGCGAGTGGCCGATCGGAGCCTTGAGCGCGTCCGCCAGGGCGATGACCTCGTCATGGGCGCCCTCGACGCCCGCGCCGGCGAAGATCGCGACCTTGTCAGCCTTGTTGAGGAGGGCTGCGGCCTCTTCAACGTCGGCGGCGTTGGGAGCCAGCGTCGCGGGGCGCGCAGGCGCGTAGGTGGGAATGTGCTCGACGGCCTTGAGGTCCGAGACGTCGCCGGGCAGGGTGATGACCGAGACGCCGCCCAGGCCGACAGCGTGGCGGATCGCCGAGTTCACCGTGCGCGGCGACTGTGCCGCGGAGGAAATGAGTTCGTTGTAGACCGAGCACTCCTCGAAAATGCGGTCCGGGTGGGTCTCCTGGAAGTACATCGTGCCGATCTGCACGCTCGGGATGTGCGAGGCAATGGCCAGGACGGGTGCTCCCGTGCGGTTCGCGTCGTACAGGCCGTTGATGAGGTGCAGGTTGCCCGGGCCGCATGAACCCGCGCACACGGCAAGCTTGCCGGTGAGCTGAGCTTCGGCCGATGCAGCGAACGCCGCCGCCTCCTCGTGGCGCACGTGGATCCAGTCGATGCCACCCTTCTTCGAGCCGCCGGTCTTGCGCACGGCGTCAACGATGGGGTTAAGCGAGTCACCGACAATGCCGTAGATACGGTGGACTCCAGCGTCAACGAGCTGAGCCACGATCTGTTCCGCGACGTTCATGCCATCTCCTTCATGTCTTTGGCTGTGAACTGCTCAAATAACAATAGGCATGACCAAGGTCCTATGTCGCTTCGGCGTGATCGACGGATCAAGGCGAAGTGTCGGTGGAAGAGGCCCGCGTTCCTCCGATAGGATGGCAACGCCCCAATAGCTCAGTCGGTCAGAGCAGCGGACTCATAATCCGTGGGTCGTCGGTTCAAGCCCGACTTGGGGCACCACCACCTCGTCACCTCATCAGGCAACCGTGTCGGACGATTTCTGCACCACGTTGCATAGGGCCCATGGTCGCCCTGTGCGCGACGAAGGGGGCGTTAGTCCGTCGGTGAGTGTGTCTGACGTTACGAACCTGGCAGTGCGCCGACATTCACGGCTGTCACGAACACCCACACGCAGACGAACGCCGCTATCGAGGACGTCACAAAAGCTGCGATCGCTGCACCAATATGAAAGCCGACGGATGGATTCATGCGTCTGACGCACACGACGTAGAGGGTATGGATCAAGCAATTCCACCACAGAGTCCCCAGAAACAGGAATGGCATGATCAGAGACTTGGGGGCACCATGGTCGACTGCCTGTCCATAGAGCCGTACAACGGCGACAGTAGCGACCGTAAGAAACGCCAGACTCGGCAGCGCCCACAAGCGCCACCACCTCCAACGCCACCCGTTGTCCTCCGGTATGGCTATGGCGCGATGGGTGCGCCATGGATTCACCGGGTTGTTCGCGCCCGGGTAAACGATCGGTTCGAGGTAGCTCAGATCCTCGTGTGTAGGTGCTGGTGATGCGACGGGTGTTGGCTCAGCTGCGTGTGTGCGGCCCCGTTCCTCCTCGAGAGCCATGATCACTGCCCACTCCTCGTCAATCGACAAGGCACGAGGTGTCGCTGGGTCACCGCCAACCCGTGAGGGGGTGGGCGGGCTTGGTTCGCGGTGAGATTCGTCGTCGATGCTCATACCTCAATAGTGCCCCGTTGCGTATACATCTGCGTCCATCTCGCTCGGGCGTGCGAATCGGTCACGATGTCATAGCCTGTCACTGTGGAGCCTCACAATGTTCCTTTCCACATGCCTGTACGACTGACGCATCCTCAATGGGGTTGAGCAACGTCATCTGCTGGACTTTTGCAGTGTCTGGGTTTCGGGGTTTCCGGGCTCGTATTACTACGGCTTACTGCGGCGTAAGAGCACTCGATACGGTGTCATCACCCAGATGGGCTGCGGCGGTGCCGTGAGGTTCCAGCAATGCTCGAGATCGGGTGAGGCGTGGCGTCGATGCGGATAGGTTGTTCCTTCCCGGATAGGTTATGAGCATCCGGATAGGTTAATAAGCTATCCGGATGTGCGTTACCTATCCGGATGTGCGTTACCTATCCCAATGTGCGTTACCTATCCGGATGTGCCCGCACTCGGGATCTGAGGGGCGAGGGCGCAACGTTGTGGTGCATATTCACATGGCGATGACTCATGAGTCATGGGTATGAATTCCTGTATGGCTCGACAGAACCAACTCGTATCGGCACCACCACCCATACCAGGGTTCCGCCAGTATCGCGCCCGACGAACCAGCTGGCCCCGGCCTCGTTCCCGTGAAACCCTGCACATATCACATCCTGCCTTGACTCGCGATGCGACTCACGGTAGCCTGAGTATTTGCGCCTTATCATGCCCGAGGTGACCCGTATCCAGCCGTCGTAACAGGCGCTTGACGGACCAGGACGCGTCAGATAATGGGTGATAAGGCAGCGTGCGCACCGTTCATGCAGGGAAGGATCCCCTTTGGCTGCCAACAGCACCGCCAAACAGCCCAAGCACCGCATCTCATTCGCCAAGCTTCGTGAACCCCTCCAGGCCCCCAATCTGCTGGGCCTGCAGGTCGAAAGCTTCGACTGGCTGCTGGGTAACGACGCGTGGAAGGCCCGCGTCGAAGCCGCTCAGGCGTCCGGCCGTAACGACGTCCCCGACGTCTCCGGCCTCGAAGAAATCTTCCACGAGATTTCCCCCATTGAGGACGTTGCAGGCACCATGAGCCTGTCGTTCCACGACCACCGCCTCGAATCCCCCAAGTACTCCATGGAGGAAGCCAAGGCGAAGGACTACACGTACTCCGCACCCATGTACGTGACCGCCGAGTTCATGAACTACGAGACCGGCGAAATCAAGTCCCAGACCGTGTTCATGGGCGACTTCCCGCTCATGACCCCCCGCGGTACCTTCATCATCAACGGCACCGAGCGTGTCGTCGTCTCCCAGCTCGTGCGTTCCCCCGGCGTGTACTTCGAGAAGCTCTCGGATCGCTCGTCGGACAAGGAGACCTTTGGCGCGAAGATCATCCCCTCGCGCGGCGCATGGCTCGAGTTCGAGATCGACAAGCGTGACACCGTCGGCGTGCGCATCGACCGCAAGCGTAAGCAGTCGGTGACCCACTTCCTCAAGGCCGTCGGCATGACCGAATCCGAGATTCGCGACACCTTCGCCGACTACCCGGTCCTCCTCGAGACCCTCGAGAAGGACACGGTCGCCACGCAGGAAGAGGCCCTGCTCGACATCTACCGCAAGCTGCGCCCCGGCGAGCCCGCGAACGTCGACGCCGCCCAGACGCTGCTCAACAACTTCTACTTTGACTCTCGTCGCTACGACCTGGCCAAGGTCGGCCGCTACAAGATCAACAAGAAGCTGGCCATCGAAGCCGACCCCAAGGCCTCGACCCTGTCCCTCGAGGACATCGTCGCGACCGTCAAGTACCTCCTCGCCCTGCACCAGGGCGACAAGACCTTCGCGGGCACCCGCAATGGCGAGCCCGTCGAGGTTCGCGTTGAGGTTGACGACATCGACAACTTCGCCAACCGTCGTATCCGCGCCGTCGGCGAGCTCATCCAGGGCCAGGTCCGCACGGGCCTCGCCCGCATGGAGCGCACCGTGCGCGAGCGCATGACCACCCAGGAGACGGACTCGATCACGCCCCAGACGCTGATCAACATCCGCCCCGTCGTGGCCGCGATCAAGGAGTTCTTCGGAACTTCCCAGCTCTCGCAGTTCATGGACCAGAACAACCCGCTGGCCGGCCTGACCCACAAGCGCCGTCTGTCGGCCCTGGGCCCCGGCGGTCTGTCGCGTGACCGCGCGGGCATGGAAGTGCGAGACGTCCACCCCTCGCACTACGGCCGCATGTGCCCGATCGAGTCCCCTGAAGGCCCGAACATCGGCCTTATCGGCTCGCTCGCGACCTTCGCGCGCATCAACCCCTTCGGTTTCATTGAGACGCCCTACCGCGTCGTCACGGACGGCAAGGTCACCGACGAAATCCGCTACCTCACCGCGGACGACGAGAAGGGGCACTTCATCGCCCAGGCCTCGTCGCCCCTCGAGGCCGACGGTTCCTTCGCCGAGCACGACGTCCTGTGCCGTGTCGCCGGCGAAGACCCGACCCTGATCGCCCGCGATCGCGTCGACTACATGGACGTGTCCGCACGTCAGATGGTGTCCGTCGCCGCGGCGTTCATTCCCTTCCTGGAGCACGACGACGCGAACCGAGCCCTCATGGGCGCGAACATGCAGCGTCAGGCTGTGCCGCTGCTCACCACGGAAGCCCCGCTGGTCGGCACCGGCATGGAGATGCGCGCTGCGCACGACTCCGGCGAAATGATCCTCGCCGCCCACTCCGGCGTCGTCTCCGAGGTCTCCGCGGACCTGATCGTCGTCTCCACGGACGAGGGTGGCCGCGACTCCTACCGCCTCGAGAAGTTCGAGCGCTCCAACCCCGGTAACTGCACCAACCAGCGCGTTATCGTGGACGAGGGCGACCGTGTCGAGGTCGGCGACGTCCTGGCCGACGGCCCCGCCACCTCCAACGGTGAGGTCGCGCTCGGTAAGAACCTGCTCGTCGCCTACATGTCGTGGGAAGGCCTCAACTACGAGGACGCCATCATCCTGAGCCGTCGCGTCGTGGAAGAGGACATCCTCACCTCGATCCACATCGAGGAATACGAGGTCGACGCCCGCGAGACCAAGCTCGGTGAGGAAGAAATCACCCGCGATATCCCCAACGTCTCCGAGGAATCCCTCGCAGACCTGGACGAGCGCGGCATCATCCGCATCGGCGCCGAGGTCACCGCCGGCGACATCCTCGTCGGTAAGGTCACCCCGAAGGGCGAGACCGAGCTGACCTCTGAAGAGCGCCTGCTGCGCGCCATCTTCGGCGAGAAGGCCCGCGAGGTGCGCGACACCTCCCTGCGCGTCCCCCACGGCGAAGAGGGCATCGTCATCGGCGTCCGCGAATTCAACGACGACGAAGACGATCTCAACCCCGGCGTGCGCCAGACCGTGCGCGTCTACGTCGCCCAGCGACGCAAGATCACGATCGGCGACAAGATGGCCGGCCGCCACGGCAACAAGGGCGTCGTGTCCAAGATCCTCCCGGTCGAGGACATGCCCTTCCTCGCCGACGGCACGCCCGTCGACATCATCCTCAACCCGCTGGGCGTCCCCGGCCGAATGAACGTCGGCCAGGTGCTCGAGTACCACCTCGGGTGGCTCGCCCACCAGGGCTGGGATGCCTCGGCCGCTGTCGAGGCCGGCGAAGAGTGGGCAGCGCACCTGCCCGCCGACGGCATCAAGACCGAGCCCGGCACCCACGTCGCCACCCCCGTGTTCGACGGCCTCGAGGCCGACGAGCTCGCGGGCCTGCTGCGCAACGTGAACCCGAACCGCGACGGCGACGTCCTCACCAACTACGAGGGCAAGGCGCGCCTCTTCGACGGTCGCTCCGGCGAGCCGTTCCCGTACCCGATCTCGGTGGGCTACACCTACATGCTCAAGCTCCACCACCTGGTCGACGACAAGATCCACGCCCGCTCCACGGGCCCGTACTCGATGATCACGCAGCAGCCGCTGGGCGGTAAGGCCCAGTTCGGCGGCCAGCGCTTCGGCGAGATGGAGGTGTGGGCCCTGGAAGCCTACGGCGCCGCCTACGCCCTCCAGGAGCTGCTGACCATCAAGTCCGACGACACCACCGGCCGCGTCAAGGTGTACGAGGCCATCGTCAAGGGCGAGGACATCCCCGAGCCCGGCATCCCCGAGTCCTTCCGAGTCCTCATCCAGGAAATGCGCTCGCTGTGCCTGAACGTCGAAGCTCTCGACGCGGCCGGCAACGTCATTGACCTGCGTGAGCAGGACGAAGACTTCAATGCGCGTGAGGACCTGGGCATCACTCTTGATGCTCGTCCGAACGCTGCGGCGACCATCGATGCGATCTGATAGGGAGAGATAACTTTGCTGGACGCCAAAACGTTCGACAGCCTGAAGATCACCCTGGCCACCGGCGACGACATCGCCGTCTGGAGCCACGGTGAGGTCAAGAAGCCGGAGACCATCAACTACCGTACGCTCAAGCCCGAGCGCGACGGCCTGTTCGGTGAGCAGATCTTCGGCCCCACGCGCGACTGGGAGTGCGCGTGTGGCAAGTACAAGCGCGTGCGCTACAAGGGCATTATCTGCGAGAAGTGTGGAGTCGAGGTCACTCGCTCCCGCGTCCGCCGTGAGCGCATGGGTCACATCGACCTCGCCGCCCCCGTCACGCACATCTGGTACTTCAAGGGTGTTCCCTCGCGCCTGGGCTACGTGCTCAACCTCGCGCCCAAGGACCTCGAGAAGGTCATCTACTTCGCTGCCTACATGATCACCGAGGTCGACGAAAAGGGTCGCCACGAGGATCTGGCTGAACTGCGCGCCGAACTCGAAGTGCAGAAGAAGCAGATGGAGAACAACCGCGACGCAACGATCAACGACTTCGCGGAGCAGCTCGAGTCCGACATCGCCGCCCTCGAAAAGGACGGCGCCTCGCAGGCCGAGCGCGAGCGCGCTCGCAAGCAGGGCGAGCGTGAGATGGCCAAGATTCGCCGCCGCTTCGACGGCGACATCGAAGGCCTCGAGGCCGTGTGGGAGCGCTTCAAGGACCTCAAGGTCGGCGACCTTGAGGGTGACGAGCGCCTCTACCGCGCGATGGTGGCCCGCTACGGCACCTACTTCAAGGGTGACATGGGCGCAGCCGCCATCCAGAAGCGCCTGGAGACCTTCGACCTGGAGGCCGAGGTCGCTGCGCTGCGTCAGACCATCGCCTCCGACTCCGGCCCGCGTAAGGCCCGCGCCATCAAGCGCCTGAAGGTTATCAACGCCTTCGTCGCGACCGGCAACTCGCCGGCCTCGATGGTCCTCACCAAGATCCCCGTGATCCCGCCGGACCTGCGCCCCATGGTTCAGCTGGACGGTGGCCGCTTCGCGACCTCCGACCTCAACGACCTGTACCGTCGCGTCATCAACCGCAACACCCGACTCAAGCGTCTGCTCGAGCTGGGTGCCCCCGAGATCATCGTCAACAACGAGAAGCGCATGCTTCAGGAGTCCGTTGACGCCCTCTTCGACAACGGCCGCCGCGGCCGCCCCGTTGCGGGCCCGGGCAACCGTCCGCTGAAGTCGATCTCGGACATGCTCAAGGGTAAGCAGGGTCGTTTCCGTCAGAACCTGCTCGGTAAGCGCGTCGACTACTCGGGTCGTTCCGTTATCGTCGTCGGCCCGCAGCTGCAGCTGCACCAGTGTGGTCTGCCCAAGCAGATGGCCCTGGAGCTGTTCAAGCCCTTCGTCATGAAGCGCCTGGTTGAGAAGAACTACGCGCAGAACGTCAAGGCCGCCAAGCGCAAGGTGGAGCGTCAGCGCCCCGAGGTGTGGGACGTCCTCGACGACGTCATCCGCGAGCACCCCGTGCTGCTCAACCGTGCACCTACGCTGCACCGCCTCGGTATTCAGGCGTTCGAGCCCCAGCTGATTGAGGGTAAGGCTATCCAGCTGCACCCCCTGGCCTGTGGCGCGTTCAACGCCGACTTCGACGGCGACCAGATGGCTGTCCACCTGCCGCTGGGCGCTGAGGCGCAGGCCGAGGCCCGCATCCTCATGCTGTCGACGAACAACATCCTCAAGCCCTCCGACGGCCGCCCCGTGGCCATGCCGTCGCAGGACATGATCATCGGTCTGTTCCACCTGACCTCGAACCCCGACCCGTCGGTCCCGGTCGAGAAGGACGAAGACGGAAACCCTGTGATTCCGTACTTCTCCAGCCAGGCGGAGGCCCAGATGGCGTTCGACGCCGGCAACCTGGACCTGAACGCGACCGCGCGCATCCGCTTTGCCGACGGCACCGTGCCGCCCGAGGGCTGGGAAGCCCCCGAGGGTTGGGAGAGTGGCGACGAGCTGATCCTCGAGACCAGCCTCGGCCGCGCGATCTTCAACGAGCAGCTGCCCACCGACTACCCGTTCGTCAACGAGGTCGTCGGCAAGAAGCAGCTCGGCAACATCGTGAACACGCTGACCCAGCGTTACCCGAACGTGCTCGTGGCGGACTGCCTCGACGCGCTGAAGTCGGCAGGCTTCCACTGGTCGACCTGGTCGGGTATCACGATCGCGTTCTCCGACATTCAGGCCTCGCCGCGCAAGCGCGAGATCCTGGCCCGCTACGAGGCCAAGGCCGCCGAGATCGTCGAGCAGTTCGAGACCGGTATCATCCTCGAGGAAACCCGCTACGAGGAGCTCGTCAAGCTGTGGCTGCAGTGCACCGAAGAGGTCGCGGAGGACATGCGCGCGAACTTCACCGAGCGTAACACCGTGTACCGCATGGTGAACTCGGGCGCCCGTGGTAACTGGTCGCAGGTTCAGCAGATCGCCGGTATGCGTGGCCTCGTGTCCGACCCGAAGCAGAAGCTGATCGAGCAGCCCATTAAGGCGAACTACCGCGAGGGCCTGACCGTTCTCGAGTACTTCATCGCCACGCACGGCGCCCGTAAGGGCCTGGTCGATACGGCTCTGCGTACCGCCGAGTCGGGCTACCTGACCCGTCGTCTGGTCGACGTCTCGCAGGACGTCATCGTCCGCGAGGCCGACTGTGGCACCCGCGCCGGCCTGAAGATCGACATCGCTCACAAGAACGAGTTCGGTGAGTGGGAGGCGTCCGAGACCATCGAGACGACCGCCTACGCCCGTAACCTCGCCCGCGACGCGGTGAACGAGGCCGGAGAGGTCGTCATGCCCGCGGGCACCGACCTGGGTGATGACCAGCTCGCCGAGCTGGTTGCCGCCGGCGTCGAGCAGATCGTCTGCCGTTCCGTCCTCACCTGTGAGTCGCAGGTCGGCACCTGTGCGGCCTGCTACGGCCGTTCGCTGGCCACCGGCAAGCAGGTCGACATCGGCGAGGCCGTCGGCATTATCGCCGCCCAGTCGATTGGCGAGCCCGGCACGCAGCTGACGATGCGTACGTTCCACACCGGTGGCGCCGCCTCCGCTGCGGATATTACGCAGGGTCTGCCCCGTGTTCAGGAACTCTTCGAGGCCCGTAGCCCGAAGGTCGAGGCGAAGATGAACGAGGCCGCCGGCCGCGTCCACATCGACGACGAAGACCCGAGCGCGCGTAAGGTCGTCATCACCCGTGACGACGGCAAGGAAGACCTGGTCATCGAGGTCTCGCGTCGCCAGAAGCTCCTCGTGTCCGAGGGCCAGCACATCGAGGCCGGCACCCCGCTGACCGAGGGCCAGCTGGATCCCAAGGAAATCCTGCGCATCATGGGCCGCAACGTGGCTCAGAAGATGCTCGTGGACGAGGTTCAGAAGGTGTACCGCGACCAGGGTGTGGGCATCCACGCCAAGCACATCGAGGTCATCGTCCGTCAGATGCTGCGCCGCGTCACCATCCTGGAGCCCGGCGACACGACGTTCATGCCCGGCGAGCTCGTCGACCGCATGGCGTACCTGACGCAGAACCGTCGCGTCGCAGCCGAGGGCGGCCAGCCCGCCTCCGGCCGCCAGATGCTGATGGGTATCACGAAGGCGTCGCTGGCCACGGATTCGTGGCTGTCGGCCGCGTCCTTCCAGGAGACCACCAAGGTCCTGACCGAGGCCGCCATGAACGGCAAGTCGGACTCCCTGGTGGGCCTCAAGGAGAACGTCATCCTCGGTAAGCTCATCCCGGCTGGCACCGGCCTGTCGCGCTACAACGACGTCATCGTTGAGCCGACGGCTGAGGCCATGGCGAACTCGAACTACTCCGAGGCCGACTTCGGTGACGGCTCCGTGTCCGAGGACTTCCTCGACGCGCTGGGCGCCATCGACTTTGGCATGAACTTCCGCGAGTAATCCGGTTTGTGACCGCTTGGGGCCCCGGCCTCGTCCGTGAAAACGCGACGAGGCCGGGGCCTCTTATCGTGTCTGCTCGCTTGCCCTGAGTGCGTCGGGGATGCCTCACGGCGGCGCAGATCAAGCACCAGCGGCGACGGTCGAACATGACAAGTTCAACCATTTGGAAAGCTGGCGCGCGGATGCTAGATTGGCCGCACACTATCCATCAACGCTTAAGGATGTCCTCTCATGCGCCTGTCCAAGAAACTGGTCATTGCTGCGCTCGGCTCCGCGACCCTCGTTCTCAACCCGTTGGCGGCCCTTGCGGCTGGTCCCACGATTGAGGATACGGACGGACCGCTCGTTCGGATTGCCATCTCCGACACGCTCAACTGCTCGATCAACTACAAGGGCGATAGATACAACGAGTTCTACAACGGTAACTCCACTACGGATCCAGCCGACTGTGGAACGTTCCTCGCTGTAGGATCTGAGCTCTTCGGTCCGGGGGAGCTGAATTCGCGTCAGGCACGGTCTATGAGTGCGATCGCCTGGACGCCGGTCTCGCAATCCAAGTCAGGAACAGGCACTCAAGCCGATCCGTGGGTCCTCACGACTGTCGTTCGCGGCGGTGGATTCGAGATTACGCAGACGGACACCTACTCCACGGGCAATGACTTCTACGCGACGACCTCGTCGGTGAAGAACATTTCGGATGCCGCTCAGGACTTTACCCTCTATCACGCGGCGGATTGCTACCTCCAGGACGACGATTACGGCTTCGGCGAGTACGACGCGAACACGGGGACGGTCATCTGCCGAGCGAAGGATCCGGAAACCGGTGGGCATTCGGATCGTGGCCGAGTCGAGCAGTTCGTCCCGACGACCGCCGGTTCGAACTACTACTACGGTGGCTTTTACGAGGTCTGGGATAAGCTCAAGGATCGTGCGCCGCTGCCCAACATGCTCGCGTACGCAGATTCCAACCGAGATAACGGCATGGCTGTGAGCTGGACTCGTACGCTCGAGCCGAATATGACGGCCGACTACTCTCTCATCACCTCCTTCTCGCCGAAGGGCCAGGTCGCGCTGTCCTCCGCGACATGCGCCGTCGCCCAGCCGGGCGCCGACTCCACCGCAACGCGCACCATCGGCGTGACGATCACGAACCCGAACCGTGATGCCAAGTCGGTTCAGACGGTCATTGCGACACTGTCGGACGATGCCACCTACGTTCCCCAGTCGGCCAGCGGCGCCCCCGAGCCGGCGGTCGCGGGCAAGGTGCTTACCTTCAATGATCTGGAGCTTCCCCCCAACGGGTCGGTGAAGTTCTCGTTCCTTATCACCGGCAGCGCTGAGGTTACTCCGCTCGTGAAGATCTCGGGGACGACGACGAGTGGCGCAGCCATTGCCGAGTCCGATACCTCGGCGTCTTCGACGTGCGATTTCCCCGAGCTTCCGACTCCCGAGCAGTCCCAGCCGACTCCTGAGCAGTCCCAGCCGACTCCTGAGCAGCCGCAGCCCACTGTCGAGCAGTCCCAGCCGACTCCTGAGCAGCCGCAGCCCACTGGCGGCAAGAGCACTGAAGGCAACAAGCTTGCCAGCACTGGCGCAAACACCGGAGTTGCCATCGCGCTCGTCGGCCTGCTAGGCGTCGCCGGCGTCGGCCTCGTAGCAGCGAGGCGCCGCGCACACTGATCGAAGATCCGGTCGATAACGGTACAGGGCCCGGTCCCCGCGAGGGGGCCGGGCCCTCGCGCATCCCCCGTGGTTGCCGTCGTCGGTGACGGGGCTGATACCGCCGTGGCGCCCCGGCATTAAGGTCCGCGGGTCCCGACCTCGGTGCGGGAGCGAGGCTTTCGGGGAGAGAGACTTTCCATGTAGGCAGCGAAGCCAGCGGGGTTCCAGCTCTCTCACCCTGACAGATTGTGCGGCGAATCCGACAGAACGGACGAGGCCCCACGACGCAGGGGCGACCGTGCGGTTGAATAGGTGGTGGCGGTTCCCAACTGCCCTCTGGTCTGCGGCGACCTGCGTCGATGGAGACATACACAGGGAAGGTAGGGGAGCTGGTCTGGCTCTGGGATGCAGGGTTTCGGAACTGAAAGAGGACATCAACAATGCATTCCATCAACTGGTCTGATGTGTGGAAGATGGTTGAGTCGATCAAGGTCCCCTTGATCGTCATCGGCGTGGCGCTGGCGCTCGCCATCATCGTCTCCCTCGCTGTTTTCAAGATGGGCAAGCCTGCCCGTAAGCTCACGCGCTCGACCGCGTGGATCGCAGCGTTCGTTGCGGTTGTCGTCGCTGTCGTGTCGATGATGTACGGCGGCTTCAAGACGGTGCTCGACCTTGCGGCTGGCACTGGTGCGCTGACGGACGCGTCGAAGGCACAGGTCGAAGTGCTGGGCAACGACATTTCGGACGAGGGCATGGTCCTCCTGAAGAATCAGGGTGGTGCCCTGCCTCTCGCCAAGGGCTCCGCGATCAACGTGTGGGGCTGGGGGGCGACGAACCCGATCTACGGCGGCACAGGCTCCGGCTCGCTGTCGAAGGATAATCCGACGACCTCCCTCCTGGATGGCCTCCACAATGCTGGCTTCAGCACGAACGATGAGCTGACGAACCTGTACACCTCCTACCGCGCTGAGCGCCCGGAGGTCGGCATGTTCAAGGCTGACTGGTCGCTGCCCGAGCCGACACAGGACAAGTACTCCGACGACCTGCTCTCCAACGCGGCTGCCTTCGGCGATACGGCGGTCGTGACGATCGCTCGCTCCGGCGGCGAGGGATTCGACCTGCCGCGCGATGTCAATAAGGAGATGGCTGACAACCCGTACTTCAGCTACACGAACAACTCCGATGAGTACACGGACTTCGAGGACGGTCAGGGCTACCTCGAGCTGACGCGTCCTGAGAAGGACATGATCGAGCTGGCGAAGAAGACGTCGACGAAGACGGTTGTTGTTATCAACGCTGCGAACGCCTTCCAGCTGGGTGACCTCCAGGATGACCCGGAGATCGATGCGATCGTGTGGGCGATTCCCGGCGGCCAGGTGGGTTTCAATGCGCTGGGCCGCATCCTGGACGGCGAGGTGAACCCCTCGGCGAAGACCCCCGACACCTTCGCGCGTGACATTAAGGCTGGTCCCGCGGCGAACAACTTTGGCGACTTCCAGTACACGAATATGACGGAGTTTGCGCAGGATGATCCCTTCAATAAGGGCACTCAGACGCAGCCGTCCTTCGTCAACTACAACGACTCGATCTACGTCGGCTACCGCTGGTACGAGACGGCCGCCGCTGAGGGCGTCATCGACTACGGCAACGAGGTCGTCTACCCCTTCGGCTACGGCCTGTCCTACACGACGTTCTCCCAGTCGATGGGCGGTATCTCAGTCGATGAGGCCACGGGTGCCATGTCCGCGGACGTGACCGTGACGAACACAGGCCAGGTCGCAGGCAAGGATGTCGTGCAGATCTACGACAACCCGCCCTACACGGATGGTGGCATCGAGAAGGCTTCTGCGAACCTGCTGTCGTTCGACAAGACGAAGCTGCTGGAGCCTGGCGAGTCCCAGACGCTGACGGTTTCCTGGAACCGAGACGATCTCGCGTCCTACGACGCGACGAACGCGAAGGCGTACGTGCTCGAGGCCGGCGACTACAAGATTTCCGCTCGCTCGAACTCGCATGACGTCATCGATGAGAAGACGTACACGGTGGGTGCCACGCAGACCTTCAACACCGCTGATAACACGCACGATGGTGACAAGGTTGTGGCCACCAACCAGTTCGACGATGCGAAGGGTGATGTCACCTACCTGTCCCGTGCGGGCCACTTCGCCAACCTCGCGGCGGCCACTGCCGCCCCCACGAACTTCGAGATGAGCGAGGCCGATAAGGCGAAGTTCCTCGCGAACTCGAACTACGATGCGGCGGCAGCTGACGCCGACAGTAGCGCGACGATGCCGACGACGGGTGCGAAGAACGGCCTCGTCCTGGGTGATCTCGCGGGCCTCGATTACAACGACCCGAAGTGGGATCAGCTCCTCGACCAGCTGTCCATCAAGGAGATGAACACGCTCATCTCCAAGGGTGGCTACGGCTCCCCGGCGATCTCGTCGATCGGCAAGCTGCGCGTGTCCGATGTGGACGGCCCCGCCTCGCTGAACAACAACTTCACGGGCGTCGGTTCGATCGGTCTGCCTTCCGCGGTCTCCGTGGCGGCCACCTTCAACAAGGAGCTCGCGCACTCCTTCGGCGATGCGATCGGCACGATGGCACACGACATGCAGGTCTCGGGCTGGTATGCGCCGGCGACGAACACGCACCGTTACGCCTACGCGGGTCGTAACTTCGAGTACTTCTCGGAGGATCCGGTTTTGGCTGGCTCGCAGGTCGCCGAGGAGATCAAGGGTGCTCAGGCCAAGGGCGTGTACGCCTTCCTCAAGCACTTTGCCCTCAACGATCAGGAAACCAACCGCACGCACATGCTGGCGACCTGGACGAATGAGCAGGCGATGCGTGAGGTGTACCTGCGTCCCTTCGAGATCGGCGTCAAGGATGGTGGCGCGCACGCGATCATGAGTGCTTTCAACTACATCGGCCCTGAGTACGCGGGTGCGAACTCGGCGCTGCTGAAGAATGTCCTGCGTGACGAGTGGGGCTTCCGCGGCATGGTCCTGACCGACTACTTCGCCGGCTACGGCTACCAGAACGCCGACCAGATTACCCGTAACGGCGGCGACATGATGCTCGCGACGCTCGACATGCCGATCGCGACGGTTAACGTGCAGGATGCGGCGGGTGTGACCGCGCTGCGCACTGCCTCGCACGACATCCTCTACACGGTCGCCAACTCGTGGATGTACGAGAATGGTCAGCCCGAGGTCACTCGCAACACCTGGGAGTACATCACCTGGGTGGTGGCAGGAATCCTCATCCTGTCGCTGCTGGTCCTTGAGGTGGTGGCGATCCGCCGCTACCGCACCCGCAAGGCGCAGGCCGTGATCACCGTCGAACCCAACGCTTCGATTGACGAGGCAGGGGCTGAGAAGGCGGACGAGTGACCACTTTGGGATCGATCGGACGGATCATAACCCTCGGGTGACAACAAGCTTCGTTCATCCGTGGCGGAGGGGCCCGCAGGTAAGCGCCTGCGGGCCCCTCCGCGTCGCACAGCACATGGGATGACGTGAGTCTTGACGAGCGCTGCGAGAGTCACTCAGACGGGACGACGTGTCGCCGCAGGAGGGGGACGAACCACCCCGGTACTGAACGGCGCGAGCGCTTCCGGGCCCCGGCCTCGTCGATGAGGGGGGAACCACACGTCAGCCCCTTTGACGAATGGCGACGTTTCCCACTATCCTTGAGGGTGGTTCCCGCCTCTGTGGGACCTCTGTGCCCGGGAAACCGGGAGCGGGCTCCGTCCGTCGGAGCTCCGGGCGTCATTCTCTGACCCTCGTGGTTATCATGGCGCGCCGGCCCCCAGCGGACACGTGTGCCCACGCGGGGGTGACGCAGTCGCGGAAGACTGACAATCAGGGCCGCCCCTCGACGTGAGGGGAGGCCGCCGACGGAAAGAAACTGGAGACCCAGTGCCTACCATTCAGCAGCTCGTCCGCAAGGGACGTGTCTCGAAGCGCGCGAAGGTGAAGACCCCCGCGCTGAAGGGCTCCCCCCAGCGTCGCGGCGTGTGCACCCGTGTGTACACCACCACGCCGAAGAAGCCGAACTCGGCTCTGCGAAAGGTCGCTCGTGTGCGCCTTTCGTCCGGCATCGAAGTCACCGCGTACATTCCCGGTGAGGGCCACAACCTGCAGGAGCACTCGATCGTGCTCGTGCGCGGTGGTCGTGTGAAGGACCTGCCCGGTGTGCGTTACCGCATCGTCCGCGGCTCGCTCGACACCCAGGGTGTCCGCGGCCGTCAGCAGGCTCGTTCCCGTTACGGCGCGAAGAAGGAGAAGAAGTAATGCCTCGTAAGGGCCCCGCTCCCCGTCGCCCCCTCGTCGATGACCCGGTTTACGGCTCCAAGGTCGTGACCCAGCTGGTCAACCGCGTTCTCCTCGACGGCAAGAAGACCGTCGCCGAGCGCATCGTCTACGGCGCACTTGAAACCGTTCGCGAGCGCACCGAGCAGGAGCCCGTCTCCGTGCTCAAGCGCGCCCTCGAGAACATCCGTCCGGCCCTCGAGGTCCGCTCCCGCCGCGTCGGCGGTGCGACCTACCAGGTCCCCGTCGAGGTTCGCCCCGCGCGCGCCACGACGCTGGCCCTGCGCTGGCTGGTCGACTTCTCGCGTCAGCGTCGCGAGAAGACCATGACCGAGCGTCTCGCCAACGAGATCCTCGACGCCTCCAACGGCCTCGGTGCCGCTGTGAAGCGCCGTGAGGACATGCACAAGATGGCTGAGTCCAACCGCGCCTTCGCGCACTACCGCTGGTGATTTAAAGACGAGGCCTGGGCAACCAGGCCTCGTCTCACGCAGCAAGAACACCCATTACTTCGAACGAAGGAACCACACTCGTGGCACTAGAGGTGCTGACGGATCTCAACAAGGTCCGCAACATTGGCATCATGGCTCACATCGATGCCGGCAAGACGACCGTGACGGAGCGCATCCTGTTCTACACGGGCATCAACTACAAGATCGGCGAGACGCACGATGGCGCCTCGACGACCGACTGGATGGAACAGGAAAAGGAACGCGGCATCACGATTACGTCCGCCGCCGTTACCTCTTTCTGGAACGGTAACCAGATCAACATCATTGACACCCCCGGTCACGTTGACTTCACCGTTGAGGTTGAGCGCTCGCTGCGCGTCCTCGACGGCGCCGTCGCCGTGTTCGACGGCAAGGAGGGCGTTGAGCCCCAGTCCGAGACCGTGTGGCGTCAGGCTGACAAGTACGACGTCCCGCGTATCTGCTTCATCAACAAGATGGACAAGATGGGCGCCGACTTCTACTTCTCGGTTGGTACCATTCGCGACCGCCTGCACGCGACCCCGATTGTCATGCAGCTCCCGATGGGCGCCGAGAATGACTTCGTCGGCAACATCGACCTGCTGACCATGGAGGCCCTGACCTACCCGGCCAAGGACGACAAGGGCAACGACACGCTCGGCTCCATCGTCGAGCGCGGCCCGATCCCCGCCGAGTACCAGGAAAAGGCTGAAGAGTACCGCGAGGCGCTCGTTGAGGCCGCCGCCGAGGGCTCCGACGAGCTGACCGAGGCTTACCTGGAGAACGGCGAGCTGACGATCGAGCAGATCAAGGAAGGCATCCGCCTCCTGACCATCTCCTCGCGCGCGTTCCCCGTGTACTGCGGTACCGCTCTGCGCAACATGGGCGTGCAGCCCGTCCTCGACGCCGTCGTGGACTTCCTGCCCTCCCCGCTCGACATCGGCGACGTTCGCGGCTTCCTCCCCGGCTCTGAGACCGAGGAAGAGACCGAGGTCCGTCACCCCGACGAGAAGGAACCCTTCTCGGCTCTGGCGTTCAAGATCGCCGCTCACCCCTTCTACGGCAAGCTCACCTTCATCCGCGTGTACTCCGGTAAGGTCGAGTCCGGCTCCCAGGTCCTCAACTCGACCAAGGGCAAGAAGGAGCGCATCGGCAAGATCTTCCAGATGCACTCGAACAAGGAGAACCCCGTCGACGTGGCGCACGCTGGCCACATCTACGCGGTGATCGGCCTCAAGGACACCACGACCGGCGACACCCTGTCCGCGATCGACAAGCCGATCGTCCTCGAGTCGATGACGTTCCCCGCCCCCGTTATCCAGGTCGCCGTCGAGCCCAAGTCGAAGGCCGACCAGGAGAAGATGGGCGTCGCCATCCAGAAGCTGGCGGAAGAGGACCCGACGTTCACCGTCGAGCTCGACGCCGAGACCGGCCAGACCATCATCGGTGGTATGGGTGAGCTCCACCTCGACATCATCGTCGACCGTATGCGTCGCGAGTTCAAGGTCGAGGCCAACGTGGGTAACCCGATGGTTGCCTACCGTGAGACCATCCGCAAGACGGTCGAAAAGTACGAATACACGCACAAGAAGCAGACCGGTGGTTCCGGTCAGTTCGCGCGTGTCATCATCGCCCTGGAGCCCCTCCCGGCCGACTCCGAGGAAGAGTACATGTTCGAGGACAAGGTCACCGGTGGCCGCGTTCCTCGCGAGTACATTCCGTCGGTCGATGCGGGCATCAAGGACGCCATGCAGTCCGGCGTTCTCGCTGGCTACCCGATGGTTGACATTAAGGCCACGCTGCTCGATGGCGCCTACCACGAGGTTGACTCCTCCGAAATGGCGTTCAAGGTTGCTGGCTCGATGGCGCTGAAGGAAGCCGCCAAGAAGGCTAACCCCGTCCTCCTCGAGCCGATCATGGCCGTTGAGGTTCGTACTCCCGAGGAGTACATGGGCGATGTCATCGGCGACCTCAACTCTCGTCGTGGTCAGATCTCGTCGATGGACGAGCAGCACGGCGTGCGCGTCGTCAAGGCTCAGGTGCCGCTGTCCGAGATGTTCGGATACGTTGGCGACCTGCGCTCCAAGACGCAGGGCCGCGCTGTCTACTCCATGGAGTTCGACAGCTACGCCGAGGTTCCGCGCGCCGTCGCGGACGAGATCGTCGGCAAGTCTCGGGGCAACTGAGTCCCACCGGGGGCTCGCGGGGCAGGTCGTCTGCCCTGCGAGCCGCCTCACACACAAGTAAACCCAGTAGGTCTCAAGCCCCAGGGGTGTTAAAGTGGCACCTAGCCGTAGGCTGAGAATATCTACCCGAGTCCAGGAGGACACAAGTGGCGAAGGCCAAGTTTGAGCGCACCAAGCCGCACGTCAACATCGGCACGATTGGTCACGTTGACCACGGCAAGACGACGCTGACGGCAGCTATCACCAAGGTGCTGCACGATAAGTACCCCGATCTGAACGAGTTCACCCCCTTCGATCAGGTCGACAACGCTCCCGAGGAGCGCGATCGTGGTATCACGATCAACGTCTCCCACGTCGAGTACCAGACCGAGGCGCGTCACTACGCGCACGTTGACGCCCCCGGCCACGCCGACTACGTCAAGAACATGATCACCGGCGCGGCCCAGATGGACGGCGCGATCCTCGTGGTCGCCGCCACCGACGGCCCCATGGCCCAGACCCGCGAGCACGTTCTGCTCGCCCGTCAGGTCGGCGTCCCCACCATCCTCATCGCCCTCAACAAGGCCGACATGGTCGACGACGAGGAGATGCTGGAGCTGGTTGAGGAAGAGTGCCGCGACCTGCTCGAGTCCCAGGACTTCGATCGCGACGCTCCGATCATCCAGGTTTCCGCTCTGAAGGCCCTCGAGGGCGACCCGGAGTGGGTTGCCAAGGTCGAGGAGCTCATGGAGGCTGTGGATTCCTACATCCCCACCCCCGAGCGCGACATGGACAAGCCCTTCCTCATGCCGATCGAGGACGTCTTCACGATCACCGGTCGTGGCACGGTCGTCACCGGTCGTGTTGAGCGTGGCAAGCTGCCCATCAACTCCGAGGTCGAGATCCTCGGTATCCGTGAGCCCCAGAAGACCACGGTGACCGGCATCGAGATGTTCCACAAGTCGATGGACGAGGCCTGGGCTGGCGAGAACTGTGGTCTGCTGCTGCGTGGCACCAAGCGCGACGAGGTCGAGCGTGGCCAGGTTGTGGCCGTTCCCGGCTCCATCACGCCTCACACCGAGTTCGAGGGCCAGGTCTACATCCTCAAGAAGGAAGAGGGCGGCCGTCACAACCCGTTCTTCTCGAACTACCGTCCGCAGTTCTACTTCCGTACCACGGACGTGACCGGCGTCATCACCCTCCCCGAGGGCACCGACATGGTCATGCCTGGCGACACCACCGAGATCTCCGTTGAGCTGATCCAGCCCATCGCTATGGAGCCCGGCCTCGGCTTCGCCATCCGTGAGGGTGGCCGCACCGTTGGTTCCGGTCGTGTCACCAAGATCATCAAGTGAATCGACCTCTGAGACTTTCTCAGATTTGATTCGCTGCTGATCCAGCGGCATTGAGGGCCCCGCCTCTTTTCAGAGGCGGGGCCCTTAGCTGTCTTCAGCCGGGTGTCGCGTCGGTGGGGAAGGTGGGGTGGAAGATGGTGGGGTAGTGGTGGGTGCCTGCCTGGGAGACGTTTCCCCCGAGGAGCCCAGGCCTCGTTGACGAGAATGTGACCGATCCCCGGTTGCGACACGCCCGAGTGCGGGGTACGGTAGTTTCTTGGTGACGGTCCGGACTGTTTCACGCAGCTCAGACCATTGTCGCTGCCACTCTGTCGGTGGTTTCACATGCGAGAATCCCCCTCCGGGTTTGTACTCGCGGGTGGAACTCTGACAGAATGGCACGGATGCCCCAGCGTCTCTGGGGTGGTCCATGCGTGCCATCACGTATGGATCGGGCAATATGCCCAAGATCTTTGGACAAGACGTCGGTCCAGCGCGAGCAATCGCGCGCACAACGGCTGCGACACGCCCGAGTGCGGGGACCGGCGGCGAATCTGTACGAGAAGAGGTAAGACGGCATGGCGGGACAGAAGATCCGCATCCGGCTCAAGTCGTATGACCACGAGGTCATCGACAGCTCCGCGCGCAAGATCGTGGACACCGTACAGCGTGCTGGCGCCACGGTCGTGGGCCCGGTGCCGCTGCCGACCGAAAAGAACGTTTTCGTCGTCATTCGGTCGCCCCACAAGTACAAGGACAGCCGCGAGCACTTTGAAATGCGCACGCACAAGCGGCTCATCGACATCATCGACCCGACCCCCAAGGCCGTCGACTCGCTTATGCGCCTCGACCTGCCTGCGGACGTCAACATCGAGATCAAGCTCTGAGGACATCTGCAATGACTAAGAAGAAGCAGCACGCTGCCGCGCCCGTCAAGGCGCTGCTCGGCCGCAAGATCGGCATGACCCAGGTTTGGGATGCCGACGGCCACCTCGTGCCCCTGACTGTCGTGCAGGTCGGCACCAACGTCGTCACCCAGGTTCGTACCGAAGAGGTCGACGGCTACTCCGCTATCCAGCTTGGCTTCGGTGAGATTGACTCCCGTAAGGTCACCAAGCCCCTGCAGGGCCACTTCGAGAAGGCCGGAGTTGCTCCGCGCCGTCACCTCGTCGAGGTCCGCACCTCCGAGCACGATTCTTACGAGCTCGGCCAGGAGCTCGACGCCGCCACCTTCGAGGCTGGCGAGGCTGTCGATGTCTCCGGCACCACCAAGGGCAAGGGCTTCGCTGGCGTCATGAAGCGTCACGGCTTCGCTGGTGTTTCCGCCTCCCACGGTGCGCACCGCAACCACCGCAAGCCCGGTTCGATCGGCGCCTGCGCGACGCCCGGTCGCATCTTCAAGGGCCTGCGTATGGCCGGCCGCATGGGTGGCAACCGTCGTACTGTTGAGAACCTGACGATCCAGGCCGTCGACACCGAGAAGGGCCTGCTGCTCATCAGCGGTGCCATCCCCGGCCCGAAGAACGGCGTTGTCCTGGTTCGCTCCTCCGTGAAGGGTGCGTGATCATGGCTGACGATCGTAACGTTGACGTCATCGACCTCAAGGGCAAGAAGGCGGGTTCCGTCGTTCTCCCCGGGTCCATCTTTGACGTCCCCACCAACATTCCGCTGATGCACCAGGTTGTCGTCGCTCAGCTTGCGGCCGCCCGCCAGGGCACGCACGCGACGAAGACCCGCGGTGAGGTCGCTGGTGGCGGCAAGAAGCCGTTCCGCCAGAAGGGCACCGGTAACGCCCGTCAGGGCTCCATCCGTGCGCCTCACTTCACCGGTGGCGGCATCGTCCACGGCCCCCAGCCGCGTGACTACGACCAGCGCACCCCCAAGAAGATGAAGCAGGGCGCTCTGCGTTCCGCTCTGTCCGATCGTGCGCGCGCCGACCGCATCCACGTTGTCACCGCCCTGTTCGAAGGCGACAAGCCCTCGACCAAGGCTGCTCTCGCCGCTCTGCGCGCGATCGTCGAGGACCGTCAGGCTCTCGTCGTCCTCGAGCGTGGCAACGAACTGACCGCGCTGTCCCTGCGCAACGTTCCCGAGGTTCACGTTCTGTGGGCCGACCAGCTGAACACGTACGACGTCCTGGACGCCGATGACATCGTCTTCACGCAGGCCGCCCTTGAGTCCTTCCTCGGTACCAAGGAGGAGACCAAGTGAGCACGATTGAAGCGGGTAAGAACCCCCGCGACATCATCCTGAAGCCGGTCACCACCGAGAAGTCGCTCGCCCTCATGGACCTGGGCAAGTACACCTTCGAGGTTGACCCCCGCGCGAACAAGACCGAGATCAAGATTGCCCTCGAGCGTATCTTCGGCGTCAAGATCGGTTCCATCGCGACCCAGAACCGCAAGGGCAAGACCTACCGCACCCGTAACGGGATCGGTAAGCGCAAGGACGTCAAGCGTGCCATCGTCACCGTGCGTGAGGGCACCATCGACATCTTCGGCGATCAGGCCTGAGGACCGAAGGGACATTTGAACAATGGGAATTCGCAAGTACAAGCCCACGACTCCGGGCCGTCGCTTCTCGTCCGTCTCTGACTTCGTCGAGATCACCCGCGACACCCCCGAGAAGTCGCTGCTGCGCCCGCTGCACAAGACCGGTGGCCGTAACAACAACGGTCGCGTGACCTCCCGCCACCGCGGCGGCGGCCACAAGCGCCAGTACCGCGTGATCGACTTCCGTCGTCACGACAAGGACGGCGTCCCGGCAACGGTCGCTCACATCGAGTACGACCCCAACCGCACCGCTCGCATCGCTCTCCTGCACTACGCGGATGGCGAGAAGCGCTACATCCTCGCTCCGACCGGCCTGAAGCAGGGCGATCAGATCGAGGCTGGCGTTGGTGCCGACATCAAGCCCGGCAACTCGTTGCAGCTGCGCAACATCCCCCTGGGTACCGTTGTGCACGCCGTTGAGCTCTACCCGGGTGGCGGCGCTAAGATCGCTCGTTCCGCTGGCACCTCCGTGCAGCTCGTCGCTAAGGAAGGCCGCTTCGCCCAGCTGCGTATGCCGTCCGGCGAAATCCGCAACGTGGAGGCCACCTGCCGCGCCACCATCGGCGAGGTCGGCAACGCCGAGCAGTCGAACATCAACTGGGGCAAGGCCGGCCGTATGCGTTGGAAGGGCAAGCGCCCGCACGTCCGTGGTGTCGTTATGAACCCGGTTGATCACCCGCACGGCGGTGGTGAAGGCCGCACGTCCGGTGGTCGTCACCCCGTGTCGCCTTGGGGCAAGCCCGAGGGCCGTACGCGTCGTCCGAAGAAGGCGTCCGATCGTCTGATCGTCCGCCGTCGCAAGACCGGCAAGAACCGCTGAGTAGGAGTCGATTGAAATGCCGCGTAGTTTGAAGAAGGGCCCGTTCGTCGACGACCACCTGCTCAAGAAGGTCGACGCCGCGAACGAATCCGGCTCGAAGAACGTCATCAAGACCTGGTCGCGTCGCTCGGTCATCACCCCGGATTTCCTGGGCCTGACCATCGCCGTCCACGACGGCCGTAAGCATGTGCCCGTTTTCGTCACCGAGTCGATGGTGGGCCACAAGCTCGGCGAGTTCGCTCCCACGCGTACTTTCCGCAGCCACGACAAGGACGATCGTAAGGGACGTCGGCGCTGAGCCGGCCCCACGGAAGAAGAGGCAGATACATGGAAGCCAAGGCGCAGGCGCGATTCATCCGCGTCACGCCCCAGAAGTCCCGCCGTGTTGTGAACGAAGTTCGCGGCAAGCGTGTTCTGGAGGCCGCCGACATTCTGCGGTTCGCCCCGCAGGCCGTCGCCACCGATGTCCGCAAGGTGCTCCTGAGCGCCGTCGCCAACTCGAAGGTCAAGGCTGAGAACGCCGGAGAGACCTTCAACGAGGCCGACCTGCTCGTCCTGGAGGCATACGTGGACGAGGGTCCGACCATGAAGCGTATTCGTCCCCGTGCACAGGGGCGCGCCGGTCGTATCCTGAAGCGCACCTCCCACATCACCATCGTGGTGGGGACCAAGGAAGACAAGAAGAAGGGAGACCGCTGATATGGGTCAGAAGGTCAACCCCCGCGGGTTCCGTCTGGGAATCACCACTGACCACCGGTCTCGCTGGTTCTCCGACTCCACCACCAAGGGACAGCGCTACGCGGATTACGTGGCGGAAGACGTCGCGATCCGCAAGTTCCTGACCGACAACCTCGAGCGCGCTGGTATCGCCGAGGTCGACATTGAGCGTACGCGTGACCGCGTTCGCGTCGACCTGCACACCGCTCGCCCCGGCATCGTCATCGGCCGCCGCGGCGCCGAGGCCGATCGCCTGCGCGTGCAGCTCGAGAAGCTGACGGGCAAGCAGGTTCAGCTGAACATCCTCGAGGTGAAGAACCCCGATCTCGAAGCGCAGCTCGTTGCGCAGGGCATCGCCGAGCAGCTTGCTGCCCGCGTGTCCTTCCGTCGTGCGATGCGTAAGGGCATCCAGTCCGCGCAGCGCGCTGGCGCCAAGGGCATTCGTGTCCAGGTGTCCGGCCGTCTGGGTGGCGCCGAAATGTCCCGCTCCGAGTTCTACCGTGAGGGCCGCGTGCCGCTGCACACCCTCCGCGCGAACATCGACTACGGATTCCACGAGGCCCGTACGACCTTCGGTCGCATCGGCGTCAAGGTGTGGATCTACAAGGGCGACATCACCGAGCGCGAGTTCGCTCGCCAGCAGGCCGAGCAGGCCCAGCGTGGCGGACGTCGCGATGGCCGCCGTGGCCCCCGCCGCGGTGGACGCCCCAACCAGGAGACCGCTGCGCAGCAGGCACCCCGTGAGGCTTCCGCCTCCGAGGCCGCTGCGCCCACGACCGGATCGGAGGCCTGAGCCCCATGCTCATTCCCCGTCGGACTAAGTACCGCAAGCAGCACCGTCCTCACCGCACTGGCTTCGCCTCCGGTGGCACCGAACTGGCGTTCGGCGATTACGGCATCCAGGCTCTCGAGCCCGCCTACATCACCAACCGTCAGATTGAGGCGGCTCGTATTGCCGTGACCCGTCACATCAAGCGTGGCGGTAAGGTCTGGATCAACATCTTCCCGGACCGTCCGCTGACGAAGAAGCCCGCCGAAACCCGAATGGGTTCCGGTAAGGGTGCTCCGGAGTGGTGGGTTGCCCCCGTCAAGCCCGGACGCGTCATGTTCGAGCTGGCAGGCGTCCCCGAGGAGCTCGCTCGCGAGGCCCTCAGCCGTGCCCAGCACAAGCTTCCTATCAAGACCCGCTTCGTGGTCCGAGAGGGTGGTGACATCTGATGGCAGATAAGGGTCTGACCACCGAGCAGCTCGACGCCATGGACAACTCCCAGCTGTCCAAGGAGCTGGAGAAGGCTAAGGCCGAGCTGTTCAACCTGCGTTTCGCGCAGGCCGTTGGCAACCTCGAGGATCACGGTCGTATGAAGACCGTGCGTCGCGACATTGCCCGGATCTACACCATCGCGCGTGAGCGGGAGCTTGGCTACCGCACCGCCCCGAGCACTGAGGAGTGAGCCTGATGGCAGAAACCACCGCTCGTAACGAGCGTAAGGTCCGTCGCGGCTACGTCGTCAGCGACAAGATGGACAAGACCGTTGTCGTCCAGATCGAGGACCGCGTCAAGCACGCCCTCTACGGCAAGGTCATGCGCAAGAACAAGAAGGTCAAGGTTCACGACGAGCACAACGAGTGCGGTGTCGGCGATCTCGTCCTCATCATGGAGACCCGCCCGCTGTCGGCCACCAAGCGCTGGCGCGTTGTGGAGATCCTCGAAAAGGCGAAGTGACCTTCGCTCACAGACCGAAATCCGTTCGGCAAGGCTCGACCGGTACAATCCGGGAGAGAACCGGCACGACGACAGGAGTCAATAGAAAATGATCCAGCAGGAGTCGCGACTGAAGGTCGCCGATAACACAGGGGCCAAGGAGATCCTGACCATCCGTGTTCTCGGTGGCTCGGGTCGGCGCTACGCGGGTATCGGCGACACCATTGTCGCTACCGTGAAGGACGCCATCCCCGGCGGCAACGTCAAGAAGGGCGAAGTCGTCAAGGCAGTGATCGTTCGCACGCGTAAGGAAACCCGCCGCCCCGACGGTTCCTACATTCGTTTCGACGAGAATGCGGCCGTCATCATCAACAACAATGGCGAGCCGCGTGGCACGCGTATCTTCGGCCCCGTGGGCCGCGAGCTGCGCGACAAGAAGTTCATGCGTATCGTCTCCCTCGCTCCGGAGGTGATCTGATCCATGGCAGCCAAGATTCGTAAGAATGACCTCGTGGAGGTCGTTCGCGGACGCACGTCCGACGAGAAGGCGCTGGCCAAGCGCAACGCCCGTCGCGCTGAAGAGGGCCTCGAGCCCCTCAAGCCCGGCGACAAGGGCAAGCAGGGCCGCGTCATCCAGGTGTTCCCGGCCGAGGGCAAGGTCCTCGTCGAGGGCATCAACCTGAAGACGCGCCACGTGCGCCAGGGCCAGCAGGGCAGCGCCGGCGGCATCGAGACCATCGAAGCCCCCATCGCCCTGTCGAAGGTCGCTCTGGTCGACCCCGAGACCAAGAAGCGCGTTCGCGTCGGTTTCCGCGAGGACACCGTCGAGCGCGGCGGCCGCACCCGCACCGTCCGAGTCCGCGTGACTCGCGGCGGCGCGCAGCGCGGCATTGAGCAGGGCAAGGAGATCTGAGCATGGCCCCGCGTCTGAAGGAAAAGTACGTCTCCGAGATCCGCGAGGCGCTCCGTGCTGAGTTCAAGCACGAGAACGTCATGCAGGTCGGCGGACTGACGAAGATTGTCGTCAACATGGGTGTCGGCGAGGCCGCTCGCGACTCGAAGGCACTTGAGGGCGCTATCCGCGACCTCACCGCGATCACCGGCCAGAAGCCCGTGACCACCCGCGCCAAGAAGTCCATCGCGCAGTTCAAGCTGCGTGAGGGCCAGGCGATCGGTGCGCACGTGACGCTTCGCGGCGACCGCATGTGGGAGTTCCTGGACCGCCTCCTCTCGACGGCGCTTCCCCGTATCCGTGACTTCCGTGGACTGTCCTCCAAGCAGTTCGACGGTCACGGTAACTACACCTTCGGTCTCACGGAACAGTCGATGTTCCACGAGATCGACCAGGACTCGATCGACCGAGTGCGCGGCATGGACATCACGGTTGTCACCTCGGCCACCACCGACGAAGAGGGTCGCGCCCTTCTCCGTCACCTCGGCTTCCCGTTCAAGGAGGACTGACCCATGGCCAAGACATCCCTGAAGGTCAAGGCTGCCCGCAAGCCGAAGTTCGGCGTGCGTGCCTACACCCGGTGCAACCGTTGCGGTCGTCCGCACTCGGTGTACCGCAAGTTCGGACTGTGCCGCGTGTGCCTGCGCGAGCTTGCCCACCGTGGCGAGCTCCCCGGTGTCACCAAGAGCAGCTGGTAAAACGAACGTCGCAGGTCCCGGGTAACCGGAGAAACCGCGACGAGGAAGGGGAATAAACCCCCATGACAATGACAGACCCGATTGCAGATATGCTGACGCGTCTGCGCAACGCGAATCGTGCGCACCACGATGCGGTCTCCATGCCGTACTCGAAGCTCAAGAACGCGATTGCGAACATCCTGGTCGAGGAAGGCTACATTGCCTCGACCTCCGTCGAGGATGCCCGCGTGGGCAAGACCCTGACGATCAACCTGAAGTACGGCTCGCACCGCGAAGCCGCCATCCAGGGGCTCAAGCGCGTGTCCAAGCCCGGTCTGCGCGTGTACGCCAAGTCCACCAACCTGCCCAAGGTCCGCGGCGGCCTCGGCGTGGCGATCCTGTCCACGTCCTCCGGCCTGCTCACCGACCGTCAGGCAGCCGAGAAGGGTGTGGGTGGGGAAGTCCTCGCCTACATCTGGTGATGAGGAGGCTGAACAATGTCGCGAATTGGTAAGAACCCCATCGCTATCCCCGCCGGCGTCGACGTTGCGATCGACGGCCAGAACGTGACCGTGAAGGGCCCCAAGGGCACCCTCTCCCACGTTGTTGCCGAGCCGATCACCGCGAAGATTGAGGATGGCCAGGTAGTCGTCGAGCGTCCGAACGACGAGCGCACCTCGCGTTCGCTCCACGGACTGTCCCGCACCCTGATCGCCAACATGATCATCGGCGTGACCGAGGGCTACAAGAAGGATCTCGAAATCACGGGCACCGGTTACCGCGTGGTCGCCAAGGGCAAGGACCTTGAGTTCTCCCTGGGCTTCTCCCACACGATCACCGTCACCCCGCCCGAGGGCATCGAGTTCACGATCGCTCCGAAGTCCCAGACGCTGTTCACGGTGTCCGGAATCGACAAGCAGCTCGTCGGTGAGACCGCTGCTCGCATCCGCAAGCTGAAGAAGCCGGAGCCCTACAAGGGCAAGGGCATCCACTACGTGGGCGAGACCATCCGTCGCAAGGTCGGAAAGGCTGGTAAGTGATGGCTTACTCGATCAAGGGCAAGGGCAAGTTCGTCGCTCGCAAGCGCCGTCACCTCCGCCTCCGCAAGAAGATCAACGGCACGCCCGAGCGTCCCCGTCTGGTCGTCACCCGTTCGAACCGCCACATGGTGGCTCAGGTCATCGACGATACGGTCGGCCACACCCTGGTGTCGGCCTCCGACATCGAGACCGAGCTCGCCGGTTCCGAGGGCACGAAGACTGACAAGGCTCGCAAGGTCGGCGCACTGATCGCCGAGCGTGCGAAGGCTGCCGGTATCTCCGCTGTCGTCTTCGACCGTGGTGGTAACAAGTACGCAGGTCGCGTTGCGGCCGTTGCCGAGGCCGCCCGTGAGGGCGGACTCGAGCTGTGAACGAGCCGAAAGAAAGAGAGATCATCTGATGGCTGCACAGCAGCGAGACAGGAACGGTTCGGGCGCGGGCGAGAACAACGATCGCCGTGAGCGCCGCTCCGGCCGCGGCAACGATCGCGATAACCGCCGGAACAACGAGAACAAGAACGAGTACATCGAGCGCGTCGTGACGATCAACCGCGTCTCCAAGGTCGTGAAGGGTGGACGTCGTTTCTCCTTCACCGCCCTGGTTGTCGTGGGTGACGGCGAAGGCACGGTGGGCGTCGGCTACGGAAAGGCCAAGGAAGTTCCCCAGGCCATTTCCAAGGGCGTCGAGGAGGCGAAGAAGAACTTCTTCCGCGTCCCGATGATCCGCCGCACGATCACGCACGTGGTGCAGGGCCGCGATACCGCTGGTATCGTCCTGCTTCGTCCGGCCGCCCCCGGTACCGGCGTTATCGCCGGTGGCCCGGTGCGCGCCGTCCTGGAGGCCGCAGGCGTCCACGACGTGCTCACCAAGTCGCTGGGCTCGTCCAACGCGATCAACATCGTCCACGCGACGGTTGACGCACTCAAGCAGCTCGAGCAGCCCGAGGCTGTCGCCGCTCGTCGCGGCCTGCCCCTCGAGCGCGTTGCTCCCGCGTCCATGCTGCGCGCTCGCGCAGAGGGCGAGGCCGAGAAGCGCGCGGCTGCCGAGGCCGCCGAGGCCGACAAGGCCGCTGCAGGGGAGGCTAAGTGATGGCGAAGAACATCAAGATCACCCAGGTCAAGTCCTCTGCTCACGCGAAGCAGAACATGAAGGACACGCTGCGCACCCTCGGGCTGCGCAAGATCGGCCAGAGTGTCGTGCGTGAGCAGACGGATGCCGTTCTCGGCGCCGTTCGCACCGTGCGTCACCTGGTGACCGCTGAGGAGGTCGACTGACAATGGCGGACTCCACGAACAAGACGCAGATCGTTAAGCTGCATCACCTGCGTCCTGCCCCCGGAGCCAAGACCGCGAAGACCCGCGTGGGTCGCGGTGAGGGTTCGAAGGGTAAGACCGCTGGCCGTGGCACCAAGGGCACCAAGGCCCGTTACCAGGTTGCTGCCGGCTTCGAGGGTGGCCAGATGCCGATCCACATGCGTCTGCCGAAGCTTCGCGGCTTCAAGAACCCCTTCCGCGTTGAGTACCAGGTCGTGAACGTTGGCAAGCTCGGGGAGCTCTTCCCCGAGGGCGGCAAGGTCACGGTCGAGGATCTCATCGCTAAGCACGCCGTTCGCGACTCCGCGCCCGTCAAGGTGCTCGGCAGTGGCGAACTGAACGTGAAGCTCGAGGTTGAGGTCGACTCCTGGTCGTCCTCCGCCGAGGCAAAGATCACGGCTGCTGGCGGGTCCATCTCGGCTCGCTGACGGTGAACGGGGGTGGTCCCGCGAGGGACCACCCCCGTTACGTGTCTGTCATCATCGCGGATGAGGAGCTGTCAAATGGTTTTTTACCCGCGAAAACGGCTTGCCCCGCCGCATGGGGCGCCAGCGCTCCGCGTCTCGTTAAATACGCGGCAATGCGCTTTTTTAATGATTGGATATCGCCAACCGCTACCCGTGTCGGGTAAGCTGGATCAGTCTAGGGGCTTTTGCCCCGCTTGCCCATCATTCGTAGGAGGAAGCCTTGCTCGGTGCATTCGCCCAGGCGTTCCGTACCCCCGACTTGCGTCGGAAGCTGCTCTTTACCCTGTTCATCATGGCCGCGTTCCGGCTGGGCTCGTTCATTCCGACGCCCGGCGTGGACTCGAAGGCCGTTCAGGCCTGCATGGCGCAGGAGTCGCAGGCGTCGCTGCTCGACCTCGTCAACCTGTTCTCGGGTGGAGCGCTCCTGCAGCTGTCGATCTTCGCGCTGGGCATCATGCCCTACATCACCGCGTCGATCATCATCCAGCTGCTGCGGGTCGTGATTCCTCGATTCGATGACCTCCACAAGGAGGGACAGACCGGCCAGGCGAAGCTGACGCAGTACACGCGTTATCTGACTATCTTCCTGGGCATTCTGCAGGCGACGACGACGATTTCTCTGGCGCGCAGCGGCCAGCTGTTCCAGTCCTGCAACCAGGACATCATTAAGGACCGTTCGGTACTCACGTTCATCATGATGATCATCGTCATGATGGCCGGTACGGGCGTCATCATGTGGCTGGGCGAACTCATCACGGAGCGCGGCATCGGCAACGGTATGTCCCTGCTGATCTTCACCTCGATTGCCGCTCGTCTGCCCGAGCAGCTCCTGTCGATTGGCCAGGCCGGCAAGTGGGGCTCTGTTGCGGCTATCGTCGCCCTTCTGCTCCTCGTCGCGATCGCGGTCGTCTACGTCGAGCAGGCTCAGCGCCGAATCCCCGTGCAGTACGCCAAGCGCATGATTGGGCGCCGCCAGTATGGCGGTACGACCACCTACATCCCGCTGAAGATCAACATGTCGGGTGTTATCCCCGTCATCTTCGCATCGTCGATTCTTGCCCTGCCTCCGATGGCGGCGCAGTTCGGCAAGCCCGACGACGCGTGGGTTCAGTGGATCTCTGCGCACTTCACGCAGGGCAGCTCGTTCTACCTGACGATCTACGCCCTGATGACCCTGTTCTTCACCTTCTTCTACACGGCCATTACGTTCAACCCGGACGAGGTTGCCGACAACATGAAGAAGTACGGAGGCTTCATCCCCGGTTACCGTGCGGGTCGCCCCACGGCTGAGTACCTGCGTTACGTGATCAACCGAATCACGTCGGCGGGTGCCCTGTACCTGGTGATCATTGCCCTCCTGCCGTCTCTCGCGATCATTCCGCTGAAGCTGTCGAGCTCGCAGATGCCCTTCGGTGGCACCACGCTGCTCATCATCATCGGCGTCGGTCTGCAGACGGTGAAGGAAATCAACACGCAGCTGCAGCAGCATCACTACGAAGGATTCCTGAAATGACAGTCGTCATCCTCCTCGGCCCTCCCGGAGCTGGCAAGGGCACCCAGGCCTCGCGCATCGCTGAGCGTCTCGGTATCCCGGCTATTTCGACGGGTGACATCTTCCGCGCGAACATGGCGGAGGGCACGGAGATCGGCAAGCAGGCGCAGGCCTACATGGACCGCGGCGAGTTCGTGCCGGATTCGGTCACGAACGCCATGGTGAAGGCGCGCCTGGCCGCCCCGGACGCTGCTGACGGTTTCCTGCTCGACGGCTACCCGCGTTCGGTGGAGCAGGCGCACGTGCTGCGCGACATGCTCCTCGACCTGGGTAAGTCCATCGACGTCGTTCTCGAGATTCAGGTTGATGAGGACGAGGTCGTGGAGCGCATGCTCAAGCGCGCCCAGGAGCAGCATCGCACGGACGATACCGAGCCCGTCATGCGTCACCGCCTGGAGGTCTACCACCAGCAGACGGAACCCGTTGCCACCTACTACGTCGACCAGGACCTCCTTGAGGTTGTCGATGGTAGCGGCACGATCGACGAGGTCACGGCTCGCATCTTCGCGATCCTCGACTCTGTGGCGAAGAACTGAGCAATGCCACGCATTGAACTGAAGTCCGCGCAGGAGCTTCGATGGATGCGCGAGGCCGGTCTGGTCGTCGCGTCGATCCACGAGGCCCTGCGCGGCGCCATTCGTCCCGGTATCACGACGCGCGAGTTGGACGAGGTGAGCGCCCAGGCGATTGCCGACGGGGGAGCAACCTCGAACTTCAAGGGCTACTACGGCTACCCGGCCACCGTGTGCATTTCGGTCAACGATGTGATTGTCCACGGAATCCCCGATGACTACGAGCTGGTCCCGGGCGACCTCGTGTCCTTTGACTGTGGTGCGTACATCGAACGAGGCGGGCGCCAGTGGCATGGAGACGCGGCCTTCAGCGTGATTGTCAGCGATACGTTCGTGTCCGACGCGGACTTCGCGGCGGGTGAGCGTGCGAGCGGTGCCATCGCCGGAGTGGACGAGGATCTGCTGCGTGAGCGCCGTCAGCTGGACGCTGTGACGCGCGAGTCGCTATGGGCAGCCCTCGCAGGACTGGCCAACGGGAAGCGCATCAGCGCGGTTGGTCACGCGGTTGAGGATGTCGTTGCGGAGAATGCCCTCATCAATGGCTGGGAAGCCGGCATCATCGAGGAGTTTGTGGGTCACGGCATCGGAACCAAGATGCATATGCCTCCGGATGTCCTGAACTACAACGTGCGCGGCATCCAGGCGCGGCTGAAGCCAGGTATGGTCCTGGCCGTCGAGCCGATGCTCACCCGAGGTGACATTGCGTCCAGCACGGATGATGACGAGTGGACCGTGCGCACTGTCGATGGCCGCGACGCTGCCCACTGGGAGCACTCGATCGCGATCACTGAGGACGGTGTTTCCGTCCTGACGGCACGCGATGGGGGAGTGGCAGGCCTTGCGCCCTACGGTGTCACTCCGGTGTCACTCGACTGATATGACGACTGGTTTCGGGCCCGGTACCTCACGAAGGTGCCGGGCCCGAGTCTTCTATCGACGAGGCTGTGGCTGGTTTTGCACCGGGTTGCTCGCTTTCCCGGATGCTGCGTGCTGGGGCGGCGCTGATATGCACCGGCTCTTCGTGCCTGGTGTGTCTGTCGGCGTTGCTGCCGGTGTTCCGAGCGCCGTCGGGCCCGCCCGCTCGCCGTCCGCGCCGTGAGCGTCGCTCGGCGCGTCGGGCCAAGCCCATCTCAGCTCCAGCCCTCGTGCCCCTCAATCGCTGGGCCTCCTTCCAATTTCGCACGTAATTCCCCCGCGACTCTTTCGAATCTTGAATTCGCGGCGTTGGAATTGCAACGTTTTGAGGCGTAGTCGAAAAGTGACCGTGGGGAATTACGTGCGACATTATTCGGTAAGGTCCGGAGGCGTCTTCGCAAAATGTGACGCATTAAACGTGAGCGAACCGACAGGGACCCTGACTACCGCCGATGGGCATCAATGCCGTAGAGTAGTTCCTTGGGCGTATCTGCATCCGACATCCGTCGGTGCACTATGCCTGGCGGCATCCGCCGCAACCTATCCGAGACATGTAGAGGATAAACGGAGGATATGGCGAAGAAAGACGGCGTCATTGAGATGGAAGGCACGGTCGTTGAGGCCCTGCCTAACGCGATGTTCCGCGTGGAACTGAAGAATGGCCACGTGGTTCTCGGCCACATTGCGGGAAAGATGCGTCAGCACTACATCCGCATCCTGCCCGAGGACCGAGTTGTCGTCGAGCTGAGCCCCTACGACCTCTCCCGAGGCCGTATCGTCTACCGCTACAAGTGACCCGACACAAACTGCCCGACGGGCAGTGGAGGTAACAACCATGAAGGTCAAGCCGAGTGTCAAGAAGATCTGTGACAAGTGCAAGGTGATTCGTCGCCACGGTAACGTCATGGTCATCTGCGACAACCCCAGGCACAAGCAGCGCCAGGGCTGAGTCCCGCTGCGACCCGCGGGGCAACAAGCCCCACAGCATCACTCTAAGCACCCCCACGTGGGTGACCCTCGGTTCGGAGGCCGAGGCCGGGCTGCTCGCCCGGACTGAGCGATGACGACCTCCGATGAACAACTGGAGCAACATCACCATGGCACGTATTGCCGGCGTCGACCTCCCCCGCGAGAAGCGGCTCGAGATCGCGCTCACATACATCTACGGAGTCGGCCGCACCCGCGCGGCAGAGACCCTCGCCGCCACCGGCGTCAGCCCGGACGTCCGCGTGAAGGACGCGACGGAAGAGGATCTCGTCAAGCTTCGTGACTACATTGAGGCAAACTTCAAGGTTGAGGGTGACCTCCGCCGTGAGGTTCAGGCCGACATTCGTCGCAAGATCGAAATCGGATCGTACCAGGGCCTTCGCCACCGTCGTGGCCTGCCGGTCCACGGTCAGCGCACCAAGACCAACGCGCGTACCCGCAAGGGCCCCAAGCGCACCGTTGCAGGCAAGAAGAAGGCCAAGTAAGGCCTAGGGAAGCTCATCCCCTCGGGGTAGCTTTCCGCGACAAGAAGGAACTGAACCAGAAATGGCAGCAGCAAAGACCTCGCGCTCGGGCGGTGCCCGTAAGCCGCGTCGCAAGATTTCGAAGAACGTTACCAACGGCCACGCCTACATCAAGTCGACGTTCAACAACACCATCGTTTCCCTCACGGACCCCACGGGCGCGGTTGTCGCCTGGGCGTCCTCCGGCCAGGTTGGCTTCAAGGGTTCGCGTAAGTCCACCCCCTTCGCCGCGCAGCTCGCGGCCGAGGCTGCGGCTCGTCGCGCCCAGGAGCACGGCATGAAGAAGGTTGACGTTTTCGTGAAGGGTCCCGGCTCCGGCCGCGAGACCGCGATCCGTTCCCTCCAGGCCGCCGGCCTCGAGATCGGTTCGATCCAGGACGTCACGCCTCAGGCCTTCAACGGCACCCGCCCGCCGAAGCGCCGCCGCGGCTGACTTGTGGACGGGAGGGCCCTGCCCTCCCCACGTCTGAACCTTCGGGTTCTTACTCCCTTAGCCTGCTTCAGCAGGTTCCCATATCCGGTGTCATATAGCGGGCACCGGCCAGAAAGGAATAGACGTGCTCATTGCAGAGCGACCCATCCTGACCGAAGAAAAGGTCAGCGACCTGCGCTCCCGTTTCACCCTGGAGCCCCTCGAGCCCGGGTTCGGCTACACGCTGGGTAACTCCCTGCGTCGTACCCTCCTGTCCTCGATCCCGGGTGCAGCGGTGACGTCCATCCGCATCGATGGCGTCCCCCACGAGTTCCGCACGATCGAAGGTGTGAAGGAAGATGTCGCTGAGATCATCCTGAACATCAAGCAGATCGTCCTGTCCAGCGAGAACGACGAGCCTGTCGTCATGTACCTGCGGAAGGCTGGCCCCGGCGAGGTTGTCGCCGGAGACATTACGCCTCCCGCCGGCGTGGAGATCCACAACCCCGATCTGCACCTTGCCACCCTCAACGAGAAGGGCAAGCTGGAGATCGAGCTGACCGTCGAGCGTGGCCGCGGCTACGTGTCGGCTGCTCAGAACAAGGATCCGCAGGCCGAGATCTCTCGCATTCCGATTGATTCGATCTACTCGCCCGTCGTCAAGGTGACCTACAAGGTCGAGGCGACGCGTGTTGAGCAGCGCACCGACTTTGATCGCCTCGTCATCGACGTGGAGACCAAGCCGGCGATCACCCCGCGCGATGCCCTGGCCTCGGCCGGCAAGACGCTGGTGGAGCTGTTCGGCCTCATGCGTGAACTGAACGAGGAAGCGGAAGGCATCGAGGTGGGTCCGTCCACCACCGACGCCACCCTCGCAGCCGATCTGGCGCTCCCGATCGAGAACCTGAACCTGCAGTCGCGTTCCTACAACGCGCTGCGTCGCCGCGGCATTCTGACCGTTGGCGAGCTGGTTGCTCACTCGGAGGCCGATCTGCTCGACATCCGCAACTTCGGCACCAAGTCGATCGAAGAGATCAAGGAGTCCCTGGCGGCTCTTGGTATGACGCTGAAGGACTCGGTCATGCCGAGCTTCGGCGACTCGGAGTCCGCCGCGATCTTTTCGGACGACCAGTCCATCTGACCCCGTGCGTCCGATGGACGCATTGAATCCGTAGGAGAAACAAATGCCCACCCCCAAGAAGGGTGCTCGTCTGGGCGGTAGCCCGGCACACCAGAAGCTGATCCTGTCGAACCTGGCAGCTCAGCTCATCGAACACCGCGGCCTCACGACCACGGAGGCGAAGGCTAAGGCCCTGCGCCCCTACGTCGAGAAGCTGATCACCAAGGCCAAGCGTGGCGACCAGCACGCCCGCCGCACGGTCCTGAAGAAGATCCCCAACAAGGGCATCGTCGCGATCCTCTTCGAGGAGCTCGTTCCCGCGATGGATTCCGAGCGCGCTGGCGGCTACACCCGCCTCATCCGCGTCGGCAACCGCAAGGGCGACAACGCTCCCCTGATGCGCATTGAGCTCGTCATGGAGAAGGTCGAGAAGAAGGCCGTCGTGAAGGCTGCCGAGAAGACGGCTGAGAAGGCCGCCGAGGCCAAGGCCGTTGCCGCCGAGGCCGAGGAAGCCGCTGAGGCTGCTGCCGAGCGTGCCGAAGAGGCTCGCGAGGAAGGCGATCTCGCCAAGGCCAACGAGGCCGAGGAAATCGCCGAGGAGGCCGGCAAGGCTGAAGACGCCGCCGAGCAGGCTGCCGAGGAGAAGTGACGCAGCGTCACTGACCCGCTCGAGCATTGGGCCGGACACCCTCCGGGGTGTCCGGCCCTTGCCGTATCCGGTAGCCTGATGTCATGACTCGTGAGATGACGTTGGCGATTGACTGCGGCGGCGGTGGCATCAAGGGATCCGTCGTTGATGAGCGTGGGACGATGATGGCCCCGCCTCGCCGGGTGCCTACGCCGTATCCGCTGCCACCGGAGCTCCTCGTGGAGACCGTTGTCGGTCTGGCCCGTGAGCTTCCCGCGGCGACGCGCGTGACGATGGGTATGCCGGGCATGATTCGGCACGGTGTCGTCATCGCCACGCCCCACTACATCACCCGCGACGGGCCGCGTTCGCGCGTGCTGCCGGAGCTGGTGGAGCGCTGGGACCACTTCGATATGGGGCACGCGATTGAGCAGGCTCTCGGCCTGCCCACGAAGGTCCTGAACGATGCGGAGGTTGCGGGCGCGGGTGCGATCACCGGCCGCGGCCTCGAAATGATCATTACCTTGGGGACTGGCCTGGGCAACGCCGTCTTCGATGGTGGTCAGCTGGCACCCCACGTCGAGGTGTCGCAGGGGCCGGTTCGCTGGGGCCTCACCTACGACGACTACATCGGCGAGCATGAGCGTCTGCGCCTCGGTGACGTGCATTGGTCGCGCCGCATTCGCCGAGTGGTCGACGGCCTGCGCCCGATGTACATGTGGGACCGCCTCTACCTGGGGGGCGGTAACTCGAAGCGCATCACGGCCTCGAACCTGCGTCTCATGGGCGACGACGTGATCGTCGTTCCGAACGACGCGGGGATTATCGGCGGCGTGCGGGCGTGGGAGCTGTGAGCACGCGCCGCCTACGCCTCGACCTGGGCTACGACGGCACCGATTTTCGAGGCTGGGCCGCCCAGCCCGGCCTGCGCACCGTCCAGGGCGAGATCGAAGCGGCGCTCGCCATGGCCTCGCGCGAGGAAATGACGACGACCGTCGCGGGCCGCACCGACGCAGGGGTGCATGCGCGTCACCAGGTGTGCCATGTCGACCTGAGCGACGAGGCCTGGGTGCGCCTGACGCCCAGGGGAGGGGAGTCCTCCCAGGTGGCCACGGCCTCGTCGATTGTGCGCAGGCTGAACAAGATCCTCTCGGGGCGCTACGGTGAGCGCGCGCGTGGACGCGATCTGCCCGCCGCGCGCGGGACCTGCGATGTGCGCATTTACGAGGCCGCCGTCGTTGACCCCAGCTTTGACGCGCGCTTTTCCGCCCTCGGCCGCTCCTACGCCTACCGGGTGTCGGATCGCCCCGAGCCGCTGGGCAGATGGGACCGCCTGTGGGTGGAGGACCCGCTCGATGAGGCGGCCATGAACGAGGCCGGGGCCGCCCTGCTCGGGGAACACGACTTCCTCGGGTTCTGTCGCCCGCGCGAGGGGGCCACGACCATTCGGACGCTGCGCACCCTGCGCGCCGAGCGCGACAGCGAAGGGACTCTCATCTTCTCCGTCGAGGCGGACGCCTTCTGTCATTCGATGGTCCGCTCCCTGGTCGGGGCGCTGCTCCTGGTCGGTTCAGGGGCGCGCGATACGGACTACCCGGCACAAATACTGAGCGCCCGCTCGCGCGCTGACGCCGCCCCGATCGCCCCCGCCCACGGACTCACCCTCGAAGGCGTCGACTATCCCGACCCGTCCCAGTGGGGTGTGAGGGCGCAGCAGGCCCGGGCCAGGCGCGATACGTGCTGCGGTGGCAACGGCTGAGGAATGTGACACAGTATTCGTCGCGCTTTGACCGCCGGGCTGCGCACCGATAATATGGCTAGTGCTGTGCGTCAGCAGAGTACCTAGTGTCTCCCACTCGCTAGGAGCGCTCGCCGACGCCTCGCGCGAACCGTTTCATCGCGGATGCCCCCGGAAAAACCGGCGCGGCGTCCCATGACCAACAAGAATTGAAGGTTACGCCCGTGCGCACCTATTCACCCAAGCCTGGGGACGCGGACAAGAAGTGGTACGTCATTGACGCCACCGACGTCGTCCTCGGTCGCCTGGCAGCCCAGACCGCTGCCCTCCTCCGTGGGAAGCACAAGCCGACGTTCGCCCCTCACATGGACATGGGCGACAACGTCATCATCATCAACGCGGACAAGGTCGCTCTGACCGGCAAGAAGCTCGACCAGAAGATGGCCTACCGTCACTCCGGTCGTCCCGGCGGCCTGACCGCGACCGCTTACCGTGACCTCCTCGCTGCGACGCCTGAGCGCGCCGTCGAGAAGGCCGTTAAGGGCATGCTTCCCCACAACTCCCTCGGCCGCGCGCAGTTCAAGAAGCTGCACGTTTACGCTGGCCCGGAGCACCCCCACGCCGGCCAGTCGCCGGTTCCCTACGAACTGACCCAGGTGGCTCAGTGACCTCCGGTCGCTGAACGCCTTTGACCCTGAGGAGAACCGTGGCTGAGACCATCGTTTCCGCTGAGCTGGACGAGGAAGTCGTCCCCAGCTCCTACACGTCCGAGACCGAGTCGGCTCCCGCCGGCGCCGGTCAGTCCATCACCGCGCCCGGCGCGGGCCTGGGCCGCCGCAAGGAGGCCGTCGCCCGCGTTCGCCTGGTCCCCGGCTCCGGCAAGTGGACCATCAACGGTCGCACCCTTGAGGACTACTTCCCCAACAAGCTGCACCAGCAGCTGGTGAAGTCCCCCTTCGTGCTGCTCGACATTGACGGCCGCTTCGACGTCATCGCCCGCATCAACGGCGGCGGCATTTCCGGCCAGGCCGGCGCCCTGCGCCTCGGCGTGTCGCGCGCCCTCAACGAGATCGACCGCGACGCGAACCGTCCGGCCCTCAAGAAGGCTGGCTTCCTGACCCGCGATGCCCGCGCCACCGAGCGTAAGAAGGCAGGCCTCAAGAAGGCCCGCAAGGCTTCGCAGTTCTCGAAGCGCTGATTTTATTCAGCACATTTTGCGTTGGCCGCGCCCCGCACCTGCGGGGCGCGGCCTTCGTTTACCGACGCGTGTGTGCCAGGATGTGAGCGTCTCCGCTGTCCGCGCCCCGGCCTCGTGCCAATGAGCGGGCGCGAGCGCGGTAGGCTTAGTGCAGTCATACGATCCACTGAACGGAGAGACTATGCCCAGGATGTTCGGCACGGATGGCGTGCGAGGACTGGCGAACGTTGACATCACTGCGGACCTTGCGCTGCAGCTCGGCGAGGCCGCCGCCCGCCAGTTCGGCGGCTCCCGGCGTGCGGACGGTTCGAAGCCCCGCGCGATCATCGGACGCGATACGCGTATTTCGGGCGAGTTCCTCGATCACGCCCTCGCGGCGGGCCTGGCCAGCGCCGGCATGGACGTGACCCGCATCGGCGTCGTCACCACGCCCACGGTCGCGCACCTGACGGCCACCGAGGACACCGTTGACCTCGGAGTCATGATTTCCGCGTCGCACAACCCGATGCCCGATAACGGCATTAAGTTCTTCGCGCACGGCGGCTACAAGCTCGCGGACTCTGTCGAGGATGAGATCGAGGCCCTCGTGAACACCGAGTGGGATCGCCCCACCGGTGACGGCGTCGGCGAGATCAACGCCGATCACGCGTGGGCTAAGGACTCCTACATTGCCCACCTTGTTGGCGCGATCGGCACGGACCTGCGCGGCATGAAGATCGCGATCGATTGCGCGAATGGCGCGGCCTCCGAGCTGGGCCCGGCGGTCTTCCGCGAGCTCGGGGCCGACATCACGGTCATCAACGCGTCCCCGGATGGGCGCAACATCAACCTGAACGCGGGTTCGACTCACCCCGAGGCCCTGCAGGCCGCCGTCGTCGAGTCCGGCTGCGATTTCGGCGTCGCTTACGATGGCGATGCGGACCGCTGCCTGGCCGTCGACCACGAGGGCAACCTCATCGACGGTGACAAGATCATGGGTGCGCTGGCCGTCAACGCCAAGGCGCGTGGGGCCCTCGCCAAGGACACGCTCGTCGTCACTGTCATGAGCAACCTGGGTCTGCTGATCGCCATGCGCGAGGCTGGCATCAACACCGTGCAGACCGGTGTGGGTGACCGCTACGTGCTCGAGGAGATGCTGGCGTCCGGCTACTGCCTCGGTGGCGAGCAGTCCGGCCACATCATCGCCCGCGATCACGCGACCACCGGTGACGGCATTCTGTCCTCGCTCCTGGTCTCGCGCATGGTGAAGGAATCCGGCCGTTCGCTGGCCGATCTGACTTCCTTCATCCAGCGCCTGCCGCAGACCCTCATCAACGTGGGCGGCGTGGACCGCGCTGCCGCGTCGACGAATGAGGCCGTCGCCGAGGCCGTGGCAGCCGCTGAGGCTCGCCTGGGCGACACCGGCCGCGTGCTCCTGCGTCCTTCGGGCACCGAGCCGCTCGTTCGCGTCATGGTCGAGGCCGCGACCCAGGACGAGGCCGATGCCGTGGCTGCGTCGCTGGCAGACGTCGTCAAGGAGAACCTGGCGCTCTGAGCGCACTCCAGACAGAGGCGAGGGCGGGTACCGGTGGGTGCCCGCCCTCGCGTGTGTGTTGCTGATAGACGAGGTCGCCTGGCGCCCTCCTGCGGGCAGAGTGCGGCAGGCGGCCTCGTGCCGGTGCGGAGAGTCGTCAGATCTTGGCGGCCTCGATCCACTCAAGCGGGATGCGGGTGAAGTACAGGCCCTGCATCTCACGCTCCCACAGGAGGCCGAGTGTTCCGTCGGGCAGGATCGTCATGCACTGGTAGACGTAGTGCGCCGGGTTGAAGGTGCGCGACGCGATCCACGTGCGTCCTCCGTCTTCGGAGAGGCGAAGGACACCGCGGCCGCGGTAGGGGCGCATCTGCGAGGCGTTCGCGAAGACGACGCGCTCGGGGCAATCCTCCGTCGGCCACGGCACAGCGTTGGGCTGGCAGAAGATCTCGGTGATCTCTTGCGCGAAGGAGACGTCGCTCCACGTCTCGCCTCCGTCGGGGCTGACGGTTGTGGCGACCTTGCCGCTCGGGTGCTGGTTGCGCATGAGCATGAGCAGGGAGCCGTCGGCGCGCTCGATGAGGGTGGCCTCGTGCGTCGCGGCGGCCTCGGTGTCGAGCGTGCGCGAATCGATCTCGCGGCCCTCGAAGATACGCCCGTCGTTGGGGGACTTGCCGCGCTTCCACGTGGCGCCGCCATCGTCGGAGTAGACGACGGAAGCGGAGAAGTGGCGCTTGTGGTCCCCGTTGTAGTAGATCGGGATGACGAGGCGTCCGCTGCGCAGCTGCACGCCCGTGCCCGGGGAGGTGCCGCAGAAGGACATCCACTCTTCCTTCACGTCCTGGTTGAGGTTGAAGGGGCCGGACCAGGTCTCTCCGTCGTCGTCGGAGTAGATCATCTGCAGGAAGCAGGTGCGGGCCGTGAGCAGTGTCTGGTGGGGATCTTCCCCATCAGCGAGGAACACGTTGCCGCCGGGCTTTTCCTGTCCATCCTCGGTGACGGTAACGTCACCGCGCTCGGAGATTCTGAAGGGGGTGGTGTTGCCGTCAGCGTCCGTGACACTGCCGTCCTCGTTCCAGGTGTAGGTGGCACCCTGACTGTCGTGCAGGATGTAGCGGCCCTTCTCGTCGACGCCGAGGCCGGCCTCGGCGTTGGGCTGACCGATCCCGCCGGGGAAGTGGTCGATGAGGACGACGAGGCGTCCGTTACGGCGGTCCTGAACGACGCACGAATCGATGACCGACGCGCCCTTCGCCCCGTGACCGGGGTAGGAGAGCACCGTCTGGAGGTCACCCCATGTGTGTCCGCCGTCGAAGGAGCGGCGCACCGTGAAGTTGATCGAGTTGGGGGAGTCATTTGCGATGGTCTCACGCTGGTCGGCACCGGCGACGACGACCCCGGACTTCAAGGTAATCAGCGAGGGGATTCGGTAGCTGATGGAGTCGTGAAACCCGGCATCGAAGAGGCACTGCGTGTCGAGTGGAGCGACGGAGGACAGCTTTTTGATCTGCGAGTCGTTGAGGACCGAGGAGAAGAGGGCGGCGTTGCGGACCTCGCCGAAGAGGCGGGATCCGGAGGTGTCCTGACCGATGACGACCTCGTCGAGGGAATCGACGGCGGCGAAGAAAGCCTGTCCGGGCAGGTGGGCCTCAAGGTAACCGTCCACGTAGATCTGGACCGCGCCGTGTCCGACGCGCACGACAACGTCGTGCCAGTGTCCCTGATCCCAATGGCCGTAAGCCGTGAACGTGCGCCACTGGCCCGCGCGGCCCAGGACCTTGTATTCGATGCCGTCGGCTGTCACGGACAGGTTCAGCTGCTCAGTGCCTGCGCCGCCGGCTGCAAGGATCGTTCCGTGCTGCCCGGGGCCGCGCACGCGATAGCGGGCGAAGATGGTGCCAGCGGTGAGTTCGGACAGCTCGGCGACGTCGTAATCCGACAGGTGGGCGGCGGCGAACTCGATGAGGGGTGTGGGGGCGGGGGAGAGGGCAAGGATCTCTTCCGCGGAGAGGACGGACTCGTGCTCTGCGAAGGAGCGGATCTCAATGCTGGCTCCCGGGGTGAGGGAGAGCTGCGCGTCGGGGCCGCTGGCGGCGGGAGAGAGGTCTGCGGTGGTCGAGAAGCACTGGTAGCCGTCGAGGAAGATCTTCGAACCCGCAGCGGTCGCAGTGAGCGCGAGCGAATGCCAGGTGCCATCCGTGACGGAGGCGGTGTCCTCCATGTCCAGGGCGAAGGTCATCGCTTGTGTTGAGCCTTCGAGGAAGAGGGCGCTCGAGCGGATGAACAGCTTCCACCCTGTGTCATCGGTGCTGTGGAGGGCGATCAGTGCTCCGTCGATGCGTGCGCGGAACTGTAAGGTCCAGGAAATTCCCGGGTGACCTGCGTCAATACTCATGTTTGACACCTTTCTGTTAGTTGCTCATTCCGCCTCGCGTCGTTACGAGGCGAAGGGTGCGTTCAGTCACAATAGTGAAGTTGTCAGACAGATTATCACTGCGACATTTCGTTGGCAATATGCAGATTGAGCCAAAATTTCCCCTTGACTCTAGGGTGAGAGGGAGCTAACATACTCGCAAGTTGTCTGACAACTTGCTAGTTAGACATCTGGACTCAAAGCCCCTCGTTATTCGACGATGAAATTTCAGGAAGGCACTCATCATGAGTACGTCCCCCGCACAGGCGCTTCCCAAAAAGCCCTGGTATCAATACCTCACCAAAGAAGACCGCAAGGCCTTCTTCGCCGCATGGATCGGCGTTCTGCTTGATGGCTACGACTTCGTCCTCATCTCCTTTGCACTCCCCGCGATCAAGGAAGCGTTCAGCCTGACGCTCGTCCAGAGCGCATCCCTGATTTCGGCGGCCTTCATCAGCCGCTGGATCGGCGGCCTCGTGCTCGGCGCAATCGGTGACCGCTACGGGCGCAAGCCAGCGATGATCCTGTCGATCTTCATGTTCGCTTTCGGTTCGATTGCCTGTGCGCTCGCTCCGAACTTCTGGATCCTCTTCGTCCTGCGCCTCATCATTGGCTTCGCAATGGCAGGCGAGTACTCAGCATCCGCCGCGTACGTCATCGAGTCGTGGCCCAAGCACATGCGCAACAAGGCGTCGGGCTTCCTTCTCTCCGGCTACGCCTTCGGCGTCATCGCCGCTGCTCAGGTCGACAAGTACTTCGTGACCTGGGTCGATTCGATGCACCCCGGCTGGGGCTGGCGAGCCCTGTTCCTCACCGGCATCGTCCCGATCGTCGTCGCCATCTACATGCGGCGCACCCTTCCCGAGGCCGCGGACTGGAGTGAGGCCAAGGAGAAGGGCGGCGACGAGAAGAACGACATGCTCGCCGTCCTCTTCGGCGGGCAGCGCAAGGTCCTCAACTACATCGTCGTCGTGATCGCATTTATCGGCCTGCTTCTCATCTTCACTCAGCAGGTGGGCGGCGTTGTTGCGGTGAGCCTGGTCGGCCTCGTCTGCGCGGTTGTCTTCATCTACCTGATCATCCAGTTCGATTCGAATCGCTGGATCATTGGCATCGCGATCATGCTGACGATCTTCGCGTCCTTCATGTACACGTGGCCGATCCAGGGCCTCCTGCCGACCTACCTGCACGGTGTTGGTATGGACCAGAAGGTCGTTGCGAACGTCGTGTCCTTCGCGGGCCTCGGCAACGCCGCTGGCTACATCATCGCCGGCTTTGCGGGTGACAAGTTTGGTATGCGTCGCTGGTACGCGATCTCGCTGCTGCTCTCGCAGGTCATCGTCTTCCCGCTGTTCATGCAGGACGGCAAGTACGTCGCCCTCGTGGCGGGTCTGCTCTTCTTCCAGCAGATGTTCGGCCAGGGCGTCTCGGGCCTGCTGCCCAAGTGGGTGTCCTCCTACTTCCCGGTCGACAAGCGTGCTGCTGGCCTCGGCTTCTGCTACAACGTCGGTGCTCTTGGCGGTGCGGTCGGCCCCGTCCTCGGCGCTGCGATCGCCGATCAGCTGGGTCTGGGTATGGCCCTGGCGATCCTGTCCTTCGGGTTCGCCGCGATCGTCATGGTGTCCATCGGTGCGAATATCCCGCGTCTGCTGCAGAAGGCCGTGGGGCCGGAGTATGTTCGTCCTGAAGATGGAAACGACGACATCATCAAAGAGGGATGATCACCATGACACTTCCTTTCGTTATCGGCGCGTACGCGTCGCATCCGGCGCCGGAGCTGGAGGCTGACTACTACCGTCTCCTCGCGGACCAGCCGTGGGTCAGCGGCGTCGAGATGCCCTACCCGGGCCAGCTCGCCACCCAGGGCGAGGTCCTGGCCAGCCACCTGGCCTCCCACTGGGACTTCAATACGATCACGGCGATCCCGGGCACCATGCAGAACGTGTGGAAGAACGAGAACTTCGGCCTGGCCTCGCCCGACGAGGCCGGACGCGCCGCCGCTCTCGACTTCACCCGCGCTCTGTGCGACGACCTCGCCGCCCTGTGCGATCGAGCGGGCCGACAGCTGGTCGCCCGCGTGCAGCTGCACTCGGCGCCGACGCGCCTGGCCCAGGAGGACGCCTTCAAGCGCTCGCTCGCCGAGCTGGCCACGTGGGACTGGTGCGGGGCACGCCTCGTCATCGAGCACTGTGACAAGTACGTGCCCGAGCAGAACCCCGAGAAGGGCTTCCTGTCCCTCGAATCCGAGATCGACATCGTTTCCGAGGCTGGCATCGGTATTCACCTCAACTGGGGCCGTTCCGCCGTGGAAGGCCGCAGCGCTGACACCGCTTACGAGCATGTGCTCGAGGCCGGTAAGCGCGGCGTCCTGGACGGCATCATTTTCTCGGGCGCAGGCCCGGAGGAAACCCAGTACGGCTACTCCTGGATCGATGGACACCTGCCCGCGCAGGCCGACGAGCCGACCTCGCTCATGGACGAGGCCGAGATCGCTCGCTGTGCCAAGGCTGCCATCGAGGGTGGTGCCAACTACCTTGGTGCCAAGGTGTGCGTGCCCAAGGATGCGTCCCTGGAGAAGCGCCTGGAGATGCTGACCAACATCTACCGGGCCTGCGGCCTCGGCGAGTAACGGCGTCGTCGCCGGGTGTCACTCCCGCATTTTGTGAGCGTGTGGGAGGCGCCCGGCGCGAGGCGTCAGCATAAGGGAGGGGCGGATGCCGACTGGCATCCGCCCCTCCTCCCCTCGCGCTATTGGTCGTTCTGTTCTGCAGGTGAGGCGTGGTCAGCACGAGAAAACCGCTGCTCGAAAGCGGGAGGCAAAGACAGGTATTTCTGCGCGCTGAAGTGGTAGTTGGCTGGGCTGATCTGAGGGTTGCTCAGCAGCTCCTGAACGGCGGGGTCGTTCGAGCACGTCACGGTCTCACATGCGCCCTCTGGTGAGAAGTAGAAGATATCGCGGCTCACGGCATAGCGTGGGTTGTTCCGCTGTGCGTCGATGATTGCGAATCGGCCAAAATCCACCAGTGTTTGCAGCTGACCTGAGAGGTCGTCGGGGGTTACGGGTGCAACAAAGAGGAGATGCTGCTGTGGGATGAGCGCGAAGAGACCGTGTGGCGCTTCGATCGCGTGCTGCTTGACCACCGCAGGCATGTTTGCTGCTTTGGCGGCAATGAAAGGCGACGGGCCGGACAGGCATGTTGTCGGGCCGGATTTCTGCGTGATGGTGATCGTGATGGCGTCAGTGTTCAGCTGTCCGTAGTGGAAAAGCTCATCGACGCTGAGAGGGCGAGAACGGAGTTCCTCGGTGGTGCACCTGGTTGTGCCGGCTGCATGGACGATACTCAGGATCATTGAGAGCCCACCGGGGAAAGGCCGTGCATAGGAGAAGTCGGGGTGTTGGACTGTGTAAGTGGGGACGAGCTCGGTGCGTACGCGCCGACGCAGCACGTCGGGGATGGAGAGTTCTGCGGCCTCCATGCGAATCTGATCGAAGATTCGATCAGCCCAATTGTTGAGGATGCCCCTGTGATTAATTGGCGGCGTGTTGAGTAGGTCGTAGAAAATCGCTACCAGGTTGCAAGTCAATACGTTGTTGACGACTAGATACATCAGCGCATTGTTGTGGTCGATCGTCACCTCGACGTTGAGTCCCTTTTTCTTCAGCTGGCGTACGAGGAGGGGAATGAGAGCGGAGTCGACGTACCCTGGAAACATCGTGCCCATTGGGTACAGGAGGTTTGGTTGGTACATAGCGCTACTGTCATTGTTGTGGGTGATTGGCTCAGCTTTGCGCGCAGCGCGCATGCCATGCCACGATACGCTCTTTAGCCGCGCCTGGCGACGGACGAACGCCACACCGGGCGCGTCGGGATCGTCGCGATGGGGGTTCCGTCGGGGGCCTTGTCCTCAAGTGACGCACTGGGGTGGACGTCGGCCATGGGGGAGCGGCCCTCGATGACGTTGATGATCGAGGCGACGGCGGCCTCGGTCATGTCCTTGAGCGGCCACTCCACGGTCGTCAGGCCGAGCGCCTCGGCGCTGTGGCGATCCTGGTTGCCGAAACCGAGGATCGACAGATCGCCGGGCACCGACAGATCGAGGTCTGCGGCCGCCTGGAAGACGCCGGGGGCCTGAGAGTCGTCGGCCAGGGCGATCAGTGAGATCGACGGATCCTCGTCGAGGAGGCGCAGCGCGGCCTGATACGCCGTCGACGCCTCCCAGTCGGGCAGCGAGTAGAGCGTGAAGTTCGTAGAGAAAGCGCTCGCGACCGGGTTCTGTCGGGCGTGGTTCGTGTTTGGCCCCGCCAGGAAGACGGCGTGCCCCGTCCCCATCCCGGTCGATGGGTCGATGAGCGCGCAGTCGGACAACACCAGCTGCACCCCGGCGCCCTCGTCGATGCGGATGAGGGAAGATTCCGATCCGGTCGGGTCGGCCTCGATCATGGACATGGCGACGACGGGGATACCGAGGTTCGCGAGCAGCCGCGAGGTGAAGGCCTCGGCCGACGTGGTCTCGCGGATGATGCCGGCCAGCTGGGTGTCGCCCAGGACCCCGCGGATGACCTCGGCGTCGGAGGCTCCATCGCCAGACTGGAAGAGAGGGAGGAGGAGGTAGCCGCGGCGCTGGATGTCGATCATCGCTGTCGTGAGCACTGTGTGGACGACGGGCACGAACGGGTCGTCCGGCAGTTCGGCCATGAGGAGGGCGATGAGGTGCGACTTGCCGCGGCGCAGCGAGCGGGCGGCCGCGTTGGGGATGTAGTTGAGCTCGCGTGCGGCCGCCTTGACGCGCTCGATCGTGGCGGGCGCGATCTTCACATCTCGGCCTCGTCCGTTGAGGACGAGCGAGACGGTCGACGGTGCGACGCCTGCCGCGCGGGCGACATCGGCCCGGGTTGCGCGCTCCATGCATGGCTCCCAATGCTCGGTTGCGTTTCGTTGAAACGCAACAACTATAACGTGTTAGTCTTATCTCTGACGATCGGAGTTTCGACGATGACATCCGAAAGGCACACAGACGTGATATCGATACTACCTTCCTATGCTCCCGATGCGGGAGCGCTCCTGCCGCCGCGCGCGCATCTGGTCGATGATCCCGGCGTTGTCAGCCTCGACGGTACCTGGTCCTTCGTCTATCACCGTACCGATCCGGCCCCCTGGGTCAGCGTTGAAGAACCCTGGGATGAACCAGCCGTCGGCGACGACGCGGACACGATCGACGTGCCCAGTCACTGGGTCCTGCGCGGCGAAGGCGCCTGGGGTCACCCCGCGTACACGAACGTCGACTTCCCATTCCCCGTCGACCCGCCTTTCCCGCCCGAGGACAACCCGGTGGGCGACTACCGTCGCACCTTCGAGCTCCCGGCCGACTGGGAGGGCGGTGTCATCGCCCTGCGCTTCGACGGCGTCGAGAGTCAGGCCAGCGTGTGGGTCAACGGCACGTGGATTGGCATGGCCCGCGGCTCCCGTCTGGCCCACGAATTCGACGTGACCGAGGCCGTGCACGCCGGTACCAATCGGGTCACTGTGCGCGTCCACCAGTTCAGCCCCGGCACCTACCTCGAGGATCAGGACCAGTGGTGGCTGCCCGGCATCTTCCGCTCGGTGAGCCTGCGCCACCTCGCCTCCGGGGCGATCGAGGATCTGTGGATCGACACCGACTACGAGGCCGGGGTTGGTTACGCGACCATCGAGGCCCGGGTCCGTGGCGCGCAGGATCCGCATCTCTCCGGCCACCTGGAGATCGACGGCCTCTGGTCCTTCGCATACTCCCTCGAGCCAGTGGGTGAGGGGCGCTACCGCAGCGGCCGCATTGAGGTTGGAAGCGTGCGCCCGTGGAGCGCCGCCGACCCCGCCCTCTACGACGCTCGCGTGCGCGTCGAAGGCGAGGACGGCCTCGTCAATGGTGTGCGCAGCCTGCGCATCGGATTCCGTCGAGTGAGCATCGAGGACGGCGTTCTGACGGCGAACGGACAGCCCCTGACGCTCAACGGCGTCAATCGCCACGAGGTGCGCGCCGACGAAGGTCGCGTGTTCGATGAGGAATGGGTACGCAAGGACCTCGCCCTCATGAAATCCATGGGAATCAACGCGATTCGCACCTCCCACTACCCGTCGCACCCCCGCGTCCTCGACCTGGCCGACGAGATCGGACTGTGGGTCATGCTCGAAGGAGATATTGAGACGCACGGGTTCGAGGGGACGGGGGAGTGGATCGACAACCCCTCCGACGATCCGCGTTGGGCCGACGCCTACCTGGATCGCACCGTGCGCGCGTTCGAGCGCGACAAGAACCACCCCTCGATCATGATCTGGAGCCTTGGCAACGAGTCCGGAACCGGCGTCAACCTGGTCGCCTGCGCGCGCTGGATCCACGAGCGCACGGGAAACAGGGCCATCGTCCATTACGAGGGAGACCACGCCCTCGAGTACACGGATATCTACTCGCGCATGTACCCCACCCTCGAGGAGGTTGCGGCCGTCCTCGACGATAGCGATCTCCACGCCGAGGTCGCGGTTCCCACCCACGTTGCCGCCCGTGTTGACGACTCGGCCCGCGAACGCATCCGCCGCGCCCCCTACCTCATGTGCGAATACCTGCACGCGATGGGAACCGGCCCCGGAAACGCCGCCGGTTATGCCGCGCAGATGAGCCACCCGCGCCACGCCGGAGGCTTCGTGTGGGAATGGCGCGACCACGCCCTGTGGCGCACCCTCCCGGACGGGCGCCGCGCCCTGGCCTACGGCGGCGACTTCGGCGAGGAAGTGCACGACGGCAACTTCGTGTGCGACGGCCTCGTCGATGCGCTCTCTCGCCCCTACGCGGGCACCTGGGCGTGGGTTGCGGCCATGGCGCCCGACGCGCCAGCCCTCGCTTCGGCCCTCAAGGATGCCGGTAGCGGTCGCGACGACGAGCGCCTGCGTTCCCTCGCCTCGGCGCCGGTTGAACCCGTGCATACTCTCAGCGCTGCCGACCGTCCCTACGAGCTCGACTCGCGTGGGCGGCTCGTGAGGGTTGGCGGCCTCCCGGTGTCCGTCGAGCTGAGTGTCTTCCGTGCCCCCACGGACAACGATCGGGGTCGAGGCCCCGTCGACTACTGGGGAATCGGCGCGGACGACCTCGGTCCCCTGGGCGTCGGACGCGGCGAGCACGGCACCTCGCACGCGATGCGTTGGGAGGCGGCGCGCCTGCACCTGCTGCGCCGCCGCCTCGTGTCGGTCGAGGGGGATGAGCAGTGCCAGCGTGTCATCGAGCGTTGGGCGCCTCCCGCCGCGCACTTTGGTGCGACCCTCACCTGGGAATACCGGCCGGTGCGAGTCGGTGACATCCCCGCCCTGTCGCTGTCCGTGAGCGTCGTTCCCGACGGCGTGTGGCCCGATCGGGTGCCGCGCCTGGGCGTGCGCATCGAGCTGGGCGGGTCCTCGTGGGAGGCATCGTGGCTGGGGGACACGCTCATCGGCTACTCCGACATGCGGGTCCCCGGCGCTCGCGGGTATGGGCGAGCCGAGGCCTCGGACCTGTGGGACGTCTGCGTACGTCCGCAGGAAGGCGGTCAGCGACTCGATCTCGAGGCGCTGTCCCTGCGAGGCGAGGCCGGGGAGTTCCTCATCCTCCCCGCCTCGCCCGTCGGCTGGAGTGTGTCCCCGTGGAACGAGCGTGAGCTGGCGCAGGCTGCGCACTGGGAGGATCTGCCTGACAGTGACCGTCTGTTCGTGTGGCTCGACGCCTTCCAGGACGGCATCGGTACCCGGTCGTGCGGGCCTGACTCTCGGCCCGAGTTTGCTGGCCGCATGCGCGATGCGGACATGACATTCGTGATTGCCCAGGTCGGGGGTGATTGAGCGTCGTACTGTTATGTTGCGGCTTGATAACGATGCGCAAAGTTATTGGCAAATGATGCGCAAAGCGTGACAGGTCGCTATGATTTAGGCATCAACTAACACGAGATAGTTAGTGACTCGATCCCATCGATCGACCAACAAAAACGGACCAACGGAGGTTTCGCATGTTGAAGAAGAAGATGGCTGCTGGCGTTGTCGCCCTCGCCATGTTCAGTACCCTCGGCCTGGCCGCCTGCAACGACGGCGGTTCTGGCTCCACCAGCTCCAGCGGCGGTTCGACCGCTGCCGGTTCCATCCCCGAGCCCGACGTCGCGTGCGACATCCCCGCGGGCAACCTTGACAACTCGAAGATCGACACCTCGAAGGTCGAAGGCCAGATCACCTTCCAGACCCAGGGTCTGCAGAACGACTTCGGCGACTTCTTCAAGGCCAAGATCAAGGAATTCGAGGACGCCAACCCCGGCGTGACGATCAACTGGACCGACCAGGGCGGCGGCGCCGAGTTCGACCAGACCGTCACCGCGCAGGCCTCGAACTGCAAGATGGCGGACGTCATCAACGTTCCCTCCTCCACCATCCTTGCCCTGTCCAAGTCCAACCTCCTCATGGACTACGACGTCAAGGCCCCCGGCATCGGCGACAAGTTCGTGAAGTCCATTTGGGACTCCACCGCCCTCGGCGCGAACGACCACCACACGGCTCTGCCCTGGTACTTCGGCCCCTACATCACCACCTACAACAAGGAGGTCTTCAAGCGCGCTGGTCTCGACGAGAACATGCCGCCCAAGACCATGGATGAGCTGTTCGACGACGCCGCTAAGGTCGGCGCCGACGGGCAGGGTGACTACGGTATCTACGGCTCGCCCGAGTGGTACATGATCGCTCAGCTGCACGGCATGGGCGTCAACCTGCTCAACGCCGACAAGACCGCCTTCGACTTCGCCGACAACGAGGCTGCGATCAACTACGTCACCAAGCTCTCCGAGCTCTATGCCTCCGGCGCCATCCCGAAGGACTCCCTGACCGGTGAGCCTGACCCGGGCAAGGCCTACACCGACGGCAACCTCGCCTTCGGTACGCCCAACGCCTCGTTCCTCAAGTCCGTTAAGAAGAACAACGAGACGGTCTACCAGAACACCGGCGTCGGCCCGTTCCCGACCAACCCCGGCATCAAGCCCGTCTTCGAGGGTCAGTACATCGGCGTCTCCGTCACCACGCAGAACGCCCCGCTGGCCATGAAGTTCGCTGAGTGGATCACCAACGCTGAGAACGAGTACGCCTGGACGCACGACGGCGGCGCCATCATCTTCCCGGCCGCCACCGACGCCCTCGACAAGCTCGTCGCCAACCCGCCGGAGATCGCCGACGACCCGGTCTTCAAGGCCGCCTACGAGGAGGCCGCTAAGGCCGCCAAGGACGCCGAGGCCTACACCGACGTCTTCTACGCGACCGGCGCCGTGAAGGACGCCCTCATTGAGAACGTCAACAAGGCCATCCGCGGTGAGGTCGATCCCAAGACCGCCCTCAAGACCGCTCAGGATCAGATGAACGAGAAGCTCAAGGCTCTCGGAGACTGATTGACCGCTCGGGGGCCGAGGCCTGGCCTCGGCCCCCGACGCATTCCTCGCCCAGCGTCGGGCCGCCGGCTCACGACCCCGCGCACCCCTCATAAAGGATTTTGGTATGCCGACACGTAAGAGCGCGCAGGTGCGCTCCCTCAATGGCGCCGCCCGATTCCGCCCGGGCTGGGTTCCCTGGCTGTGGGTGACCCTCCCGGTCCTCGCGGTCATCTCCTTCTACATCTACCCCTTCATCACGACCGTCTACGTGTCGTTCACGAAGACCAAGCCGATGGGGCGCATCGGTCGCTTCGTTGGTCTCGACAACTTCACCGCGGTACTGTCAGATCCCGAGTTCTGGCAGTCGCTGACGAACTCCCTCATCTATGCGGTGTGCGTCGTCCCGCTCATGGTGCTCCTGCCGCTGCTGCTGGCCCTCCTCGTCAAGTCGCACGTGCCCGGCATCGGCTTCTTCCGCGCCCTCTACTACCTGCCGGCCATCTCCTCGCTGGTCGTTATCTCCCTGGCCTGGCGCTACCTTCTCGACCAGCGCGGTCCCATCAATAACCTGCTGGCGTCGTGGGGCCTCGACCCGATTCCATTCCTGTCGAATCAGTGGTTGATCCTCTTCTGCGCCATGATCATCACCCTGTGGCAGGGCCTGCCCTACTACATGATCCTGTACTTGTCGGCCCTCGCGAACGTGGATAAGTCCCTGTACGAGGCTGCCGAACTCGACGGCGCCGGACCCATCCGTCGCTTCTTCACCGTCACGGTCCCCGGCGTCAAGGTCATGATGTTCCTCGTCGCCACCCTGACGACGATCGGATGCCTGAAGATCTTCACCGAGGTCTACCTGCTGGGCGGCTCCGCATCGCCCACGAAGACCCTCACGATGTACATCCGAGACCGAATCGTGGACCCGACCTTCGGATCGCTGGGACAGGGCGACGCCGCCTCGGTGTGCCTCTTCCTCATCACCTTCGGCTTCATCATCGCTTCGCAGAGCCTGCAGAGGAAGGCTGAAGAATCATGAGCACCGCAACCTCGACCACTCCCGCCTCCTTTGGCGAGCGTTTCGCGCAGTGGCGCAAGGAGCGCCGCCTCGAACGCCAGGGACGCAACACGGCATCGCGTCAGATGCGTGGCGGGGCCCTGTTTGCCCGCTACGTCCTCCTCGTCGTCGTCGCCCTCATCCTGGTCGGCCCCCTCGTCCTGCCCCTCATGGCGGCCTTCAAGGCCCCCGGCGAATCCGTCTTTGGTCAGGGTGCGACCATGCTGCCCCAGCACTGGTCACTGGACTCCTTCTACGTCCTCTTCGAACGCACGAACATCCTCCTGTCCATCAAGAACTCCGCGATTCTTGCGACCCTGACGGTCACCTCGAACGTCGTCCTGTCCTGCATCGGCGGCTACATGCTGTCGAGGCGTGGGTGGACCGGGCGCAACATCATGTACTTCGTGGTCCTGTCCGCCATGATCTTCCCCTTCGAGTCGATCATGCTCTCGCTGTTCAAGATGATGGTGCAGCTGGACCTGTACAACACGCTTCCCGGCGTGTGGATGGTCGCCATGATCGGCCCGTTCCAGATCCTCATGATGCGCGCCGCGTTCATGGGTATCCCCGACGAGATCGAGGATGCGGCCCTCATCGACGGCGCGGGCGAACTGCGCCGCTTCTGGTCGATCTTCCTGCCCCAGGTGCGCGGCACCCTGACCGTCGTCGGCCTGACCTCCTTCATCGGGGCCTGGTCCGACTTCATCTTCCCGCTGCTCATGCTGCCGGACCCGAACAAGCAGACGCTGATGCTGACGCTGACGGCCATCCAGAACTCGCCGCAGGGCGTCACCTACCAGCTGGTGCTGGCCGGTGCTGTCGTTGCGATGATCCCCGTCGTCCTGGTCTTCGCCTTCAGCCAGAAGTTCTTCTTCCGCGGCATCGAAGACGGCGGTCTGAAGTTCTGATTTCTCTCCCCGCGGGTGCGCCTCGCACCCGCGGGGATCTTCTCTACCTAAAAGGAGGTTTTTTCACAAAAAACTAACACGTGTTAGGGATTATTCGTTTTCAAACGTCTAGCGACCTATCCCTGCCATCACCCCCATACTGACGAAGGAGTTAAACTCATGGGGACTAGACCCATCATCGGTGCGCTCTCAGCCCCGATTCTTGCGGCCACCATGCTTGGCCTCGCACCGACCGCGGCGCTCGCCGCCACCGAAACCCCGTATCACCCGACCGTCCTGTGGGCGACCTCCGAAGAGAAGGTCGGCGAAAGCGCCCCCAACGGCACCATCGCCGCCCTCGTCGACGACGACACGACCCGCACCGACGCGACCAAGACCTTCTGGACCACCAAGTGGAAGGGTGGCCTCGACGAATATCCTCACGCTCTCGCCGTCCAGAATCCCACCCCCGGCACGCAGGTCTGCGGCCTCGGCCTGACCCCGCGTCCCACCTACGATTCGACGCTCGGCAACGACCAGTTCCCGGGTGAATACCGCGTCTTCGCCTTCGATGAGGACCCCGGAAACCCGGCCGCAGAAGCCTCCTTCGCCGACTGGAAGACCAAGGTGGCCGCGGGCACCTGGGACGGCGGGACCGAAGTCGCGCACGGCAGTGACCTGCAATTCGGCAACAAGGAACAGTACGTCACCTTCCCGGCGACCACGAAGCGCGTCTTCACCCTGACGGGCCTGCGCTCCCTCGCCCCCGGCAAGAAGGACATGGCGCTGTCCGACATCAAGCTCCTGCCCTGCGACGCCGAGGGCAACGCCATCACCTCCTACGGCAGCGACGACAACAGCGGCAACAACACCGCGACGCGTCCCGTCGTGCCCCACCCCGAGGCCCCCGAGCAGGGATCCGGCGCGTCCGACCTCGTCGTTGACTTCGTCATCGACCAGCTGCCCTACGGCGACCCCGGCAAGCCCGTCGACTTCGCCCCCGGCACTCACACCTACACGGCCACCGGCTACTACCACGCCACCACCGTCTCGGCCCGCATCCGTACGGTCGACGGAGCCACCGTCACCATCAACGGCGCGACCCCAGACGCGGACGGACGCGTGTCCAACCTTGACCTGACCACCGGACTGAACGTCATCACCGCGACCGTGTCCAAAGACGGCAAGGAAGCCACCTACGTCGTCAACATCACCAAGGTGGACACCGACTTCCGCGGCAACGTCATGGTCCCCGTGACCGCCACCGCGAACGGCGGCACCGAGGCCGACAACGCGGCCCTTACCGACCTCGACCCGAAGACGACGTGGACCTCTGACCCGCTCGTGCGCGCGAACGAGTGGTCGGACAGCGTCACCGGCATCGAGCTGCACCTGGGCGAGGCCCGCTACGTCCACCGCGTCAACGGATGGGGCACCCCGACCCTGCCCGCCGGCGTCCAGGGATGGCACGGCGGTAACTCCGTCGCCATCGCGGTCCAGGAGGCCGACGGTGGCGAGTGGAAGACCATCGTCACCCACGGCTCGCTCACGCGCGACGCGCGCGGCCTGTGGTACTGGGATTTCAACGCCTATCACCTCGCCAAGAACATCCGCATCTGGATGAACGACGAGACCGAGCCCCAGACCCCGCAGAATATTGCCACCGCCGTCACCTTCAACGACGTCGAGGTGTGGGGCCTGCCCGCCGGCAAGACCCCGGTGGCCCCGGCGGTCGACAACTCCATGTACGAGCGCTACTCCGGCTTTGACCCCGGAGAGGGCAAGTGGGGCGTGAACCGCGCCCAGGCCCTCGCGCTGCAGTACGGCGTCATGATGCCCGCGTGGGTTCCCTCCGAGGGCTACGGCCGTGGTGGCTTCGACGCCAACGAGCGCGACCTGACCGGTGGCGCGTTCCCCATGTTCTACGACCTGCCCATGTTCAACACCCCCATGATGGAGTCCCTGGGCAAGGGCGCGCCGTGGGCCCTCGCAAAGGCCCCCACCGGCAAGAACAGCATGTGCAACGCGGGTGATCCCCACGACTTCATGAACGAATACATGAAGCCCTACGCCTCCACGCTCGTCGACATCCAGTACGGCGATGAGGGCGGCTTCAACCGCGTCGAATCGGAGTGCTTCAAGAACTGGTTCTCCTGGTCCAAGCAGAACATCCCCGGCGCCGTCGTTCACGCCAACTCCTGGGATGACCCCTCCTGGTACCGCGACGCGAACCTGAGCTACTACGTCGAGAACGCCAAGCCCGACCTGCTCAGCTGGGACAAGTACTACTGGGGCGCCAACGGTGGCCCGGCTCCGAGCAGGGTCGTCATGGACCTGCTGAACACCAACACCTGGAAGAAGCAGCGCGAATACGGCCTGAAGGGCACCACCGGTGACGGCTCCGCCCCGATCCTGTACGGCCAGTACCTGGATTACAACTGGGACGCGAACGTGTCGGCCTCCGAAAAGTCGATCGTCCCCTCCCTGGGCCTGGCGACCGGCCAGAAGTGGTTCGGCCTGTTCCGCATGGAGTACAACGGTTACGACCGCTCCTCGATCATCGACCACGATGGCGCGCCGACGCGCTCGTTCTACGAGTTCTCCAACATCTTTGGAAACGTCAGCTACATCGGTAACTACACGAAGGCCATGAACTCCACGTTCGTCGCCTACAAGCCCGGCCAGTACGCGGCTCGCGGCACCACCCCCTCGCTGAGCGGCTACAAGTACGGTGACTTCGCCTCCGGCGACGAGGCCAAGGCCGCCAATGCGGCCGTCGGCCTGGTTGACATGTCGGTGACCAACGTCGGCTCCGTCAACGACGGAATGCCCGGCGACGTCGTCGTCGGCTACTTCGAACAGCTGAAGGGCCTGGATAGCGCTAAGTCCGCCGAGATCTTCGGCGACTCCACGACGGCCCCCACGGGCTTCATGGTCGTCAACGCGCTGACCGGCCAGACGCACTACCCGTCCTACCTCCTCGACCCGCGCACCGATAACGGCTCGCTGGCCGAGACCGCTCAGGACATCACCCTGACCGTCAAGAAGCCGAGCGCGAACGCGCACCTGATGCTTGTCAACCCCGCCGACAAGACGACGCAGGAAGTCGAGCTCGGCGATGGTGAGACCTCGCAGGTCGTGCTCCACGCCGTCGGCGGCGGTGACTCGCGTTTCCTGTACTGGGTGACGATCGAGAACCCGGCTCCCACCCCGGACCCGCAGCCTTCCGTGGATCCGACCCCGGCGCCGCAGCCCACCGTGGATCCGACCCCGGCGCCGCAGCCTTCTGTGGATCCGACCCCGGCTCCGACCCCGGATCCCACGCCCCAGCCTCGTACTGGCCAGTGGAAGTCCGGCTACTTCGGCTGGTGGTACAGCTACTCTGACGGCACCTACGCCGCCAACGAAACCCTGGTCATCGACGGCTTCACCTACCGCTTCGACGCGAGCGGCTACCTGAAGATGGGCTGGGTCTACGACGGCGGACACTGGTACTACCACGGCGCCAGCGGCGCCCAGCAGTCCGGCTGGATTCAGGACCGCGGCTCCTGGTACTACCTCGACCCCGCGACCGGGCAGATGGCCACCGGCTGGACCCAGATCGGCGGAACCTGGTTCTACCTGTCCTCCTCCGGCGTCATGCGCACCGGCTGGGTCAAGGACGGCGGCGCCTGGTACTACCTGTCGCCCTCCGGTTCCATGGTCACCGGCTGGCAGCTCCTCGGCGGAACCTGGTACCACCTGGGCGCCAACGGTGCGATGACCACCGGCTGGTATCAGGAGGGCCCGACCTGGTTCTACCTGCGCGGGAATGGCTCCATGGCCACCGGTTGGGAAATGATCGGTTGGTCCTGGTACCACTTCGCTCCCTCGGGCGCGTGGATCGGCTAACCGTTAGCTTTCCGTGAGACGAGGCCGTGGCCGGGTTTTCCGGCTGCGGCCTCGTTTGCGCATGATCGGGGCAGGAACGTCAGTCCTTGCGGATCGACAGCGATTCGACGCGGTGGTCGGCGCCCTTCGTGAAGATGAGGGTTGCGCGCTCGCGGGTGGGGCGAATGTTTTCGCGCAGGTTCGGCAGGTTGATCGCGTTCCACACGACGTGTGCGGTGGAGACGGCCTCGTCGTCTGCGAGGGATGCGTATGTCTTGAAGTAGGAGTCTTCGCGCGAGAACGCGGTCGCTCGCAGCTTCAGGAAGCGATCGACATACCACTGTTCGATGAACGTCTCGTCGGCGTCGACGTAGATGGAGAAGTCGAAGTAGTCCGAGACGGCCACCGACACGGAGCCGGGCGCCGAGCGCGGCGGCTGGAGCACGTTGAGGCCCTCGACGATGAGGATGTCGGGGCGATCCACGTCGATGAAGGCGTCGGGCACGATGTCGTAGGTGACGTGGGAGTACACGGGTGCCTGGGCGTGCGGGTTGCCCGCCTTGACCGAGGCCAGGAACGAGATGAGGGCCGTGCGGTCGTAGGACTCGGGGAAGCCCTTGCGGGCGATGAGGGAACGTTCCTGCAGGATCCGGTTCGGGTAGAGGAACCCGTCGGTCGTCACGAGGTCCACGCGCGGGGTGGAATCCCAGCGCGAGAGCAGCAGCTGGAGCAGGCGCGCGACCGTCGACTTTCCGACGGCAACCGAGCCAGCGATGCCGATGACGAAGGGGGTCGAGTGGGCCTCGGACTCGCCGAGGAACGCGTGCCGCTCGGCCGCAGTGCGGCGGCGACCGTCGATGTAGAGCTGCAGCAACGCGCTCAGGGGACGGTAAATCGTGTCGACCTCGGTCATATCGATGGGATCGCCCAGCGACGCGATGCGGTCGATGTCCTCCTGGGTCAGCGGCAGGGGAGTGCGATCGGCGAGGCTGTCCCACTCGCTGCGATCAAAACGCGCGTAGGGGTTGGGCGCGCCATGCATAGTGGCCTGCGTCGGCCCGTCAGGCGAGGCGTTCGGCGAGGCCGGAGAGGGGACGTTCGAGGGGCTCTCGGTGATGCTCACGACCCCATTGTGCCCCACAAGCTGATGCTGGCGCGCACCCAGTTCGCCGCGTGAAGCGACACACGTTACCTGCCAGGGAAGGGGGTGGGTGTGTTGGAATGGGTAGCATGTGCGGAATTGTTGGACATATTGCATGCAAGGCGTCCCAGCGTAGCCGCGAGGTTGTCCTCGGTGGCCTGGCGCGCCTCGAATATCGCGGATACGACTCGGCGGGCATCGCCCTGACCTCGAACAACGGCCTCTACGTGCGCCGCGCGGTCGGCAAGCTCGTCAACCTCGTCGAAGAAGTTGACGCGGACGCCCCCGCCGACGCCATGGCCGGCATCGGGCATACCCGCTGGGCCACCCACGGGCGCCCGACGGTCGCGAACGCCCACCCCCATACCAGCCCGGACGGGCGCTTCGCCCTCGTCCACAACGGCATCATTGAGAACGCGGACGTCCTGCGCGCCGCCCTCGTCGCCGACGGCGAGACCTTCGCTTCCGAGACCGACACCGAGGTGGTCGTCCACCTGCTAGCGCGCGCCTACGACGAGGTCGAGGCGGCCTCGTACACCGGCGGAGTCGCCGGACTGACGGGTGCGGACGAAGAGGTGGCGCGCCGCCTCGTCGTCGCGATGCGCGCGGTGACCGCGCAGCTGCACGGTACTTTCACGCTGCTGGTGGTGAGCACCGAGTCTCCGAACGTCATCGTCGCTGCCCGCCGTTCCTCCCCGCTGGTCATCGGCCTGGGCGAGGGGGAGAACTTCCTCGGCTCCGACGTCCTGGCCTTCGTCGAACACACGAACCGCGCGCTCGAGGTCGGCCAGGACGAGGTCGTGGTCGTCTCCGCGACCGGCGTGACCGTCATCGACCCCAGCGGCAACCCCGTCGAGCGCGAGGCGTACGAGGTCGACTTCTCCTCCGATCGCGCCACCAAGAACGGCTGGCCGACCTTCATGGAGAAGGAAATCCACGAGCAGCCCGAGGCCGTGGGCGCGACCCTGGCCGATCGCATCGACTCTCACGGACACCTGGCCCTCGACGAGGTGCGCATCCCCGAGCACGTCCTGCGCTCCGTCGACAAGGTCATCATGATCGGCTGCGGCACCGCCTCCTACGCCGGACAGGTTGCCCGCTACGCGATCGAGCACTGGTGCCGCATCCCCGTCGAGGTCGAGCTCTCCAGCGAGTTCCGCTACCGCGACCCGGTGGTGGGCGAAAAGACGCTGGTCGTCGCCATTTCTCAGAGCGGCGAAACCATGGACACCATCCAGGCGATCCGCCACGCCCGCGAGCAGGGCGCGAAGGTCGTCGCCATCGTGAACACGCCCGGATCGACGATCTCCCGCGAATCCGACGCCGTGATCCTCACCCACGCCGGCCCCGAGATCGCGGTCGCCTCCACGAAGGCGTTCACCGCGCAGGTCACCGCCTGCTACATCCTGGGCCTGTACCTGGCGCAGGTACGCGGCAACAAGTACGCCGACGAGATCGCCGACTACATGGACAAGCTCGCGCGCGTCCCCGAGGCCATCGCGAAGGTCCTGGACAACGGTGAGACGGTCCGCCAGTTTGCCCGCACGATGCAGGACGCGACCTCGGTCATCTACCTGGGCCGTCACGTCGGCTTCCCCGTCGCGCTCGAGGGCGCGCTCAAGCTCAAGGAAATCTGCTACATCCACGCCGAGGGCTTCGCCGCCGGCGAGCTCAAGCACGGCCCGATCGCGCTCGTGGACGAGGGCCAGCCGGTCATCGTCATCGTGCCGACCCCGCGCCGCCCCGAGCTGCACGGTAAGGTCCTGGCCAACATCGCCGAGGTCCGTGCCCGCGGTGCCCGCACGATCGTTGTCGCCGAGGAGGGTGACTCCTCCGTCGACGAGTTCGCCGAGGTTGTCTTCCGCGTGCCCCCCGTGCCGACCCTGTACGCACCGCTCCTGACCGTCGTGCCGCTGCAGATCTTCGCCTGCGAGCTCGCCTCCGTCAAGGGGTTGGACGTCGACCAGCCGCGCAACCTGGCCAAGTCCGTGACGGTGGAGTGATCCGCCGGCGCGGGGCTAGCGCCTCGTGAACGCGGCGGGCCTCGTTCCTCATGTGGGACGAGGCCCGCGGCGCGTTTGCGGCCTATCTCCGCAGACACCCCCACCCGGGTGTGCTGCGTCATCGAATGTGTCGCAAAGCGTGAAGGTATTCACGATAACCCTGTGAAACAGTAGCCAAAACGGCTCGGGTGATTGCGAGGGCGGGGGAGGGGGCGACTAGCGTGGAAGACGCGGCGGGAAGCCCGTCACACCCAACAACGCAAGCAAGCCCCGGCCTCGTGACACGACGGCCGCAACCACCCCGGGAGGTGCGCACATGACCCTGTCCACGATCCTTATCGGGATCCTGCCCTCTGTCTTCTTCGGTGTCGCTACGACGCTGATGGGAAAGACCGGCGGCTCAGACCGCCAGCGAGTCATGGGCGCCGTCCTCGGCGGCCTGCTCATGGCCGCCGTCGCCACCCCCTTCCTGCACCCCGCCTGGACACCCCTGAACCTGGGCGTCTCCTTCCTGACCGGCCTGCTCCTCGGCGTCGGCGTGTGCGATCAGCTGCGCTCCTACTCGGTCCTGGGCATGAGCCGCACGATGCCCCTGTCCACCGGCGGCCAGCTCGTCCTCATGTCCCTGGCCGGCATCGCGATCTTCGGCGAGTGGCTCCACGGCGGCGCGCTGCCCTACGGAATCGCCGCCATCGTGGTCCTCATCGTCGGCATTTGGTTCCTGTCGCGCTCCGAGTCCGGCTCCGACGCGGCCTCCCTCGACTGGAAGCGCGGCGCCTTCCTGCTGACCACCTCGACGCTGGGCCTCGTGGCTTTCCCCCTCATCATCAAGTGGTTCGGGATCGCACCCGCTGAGTTCCTCCTGCCCCAGGCGATCGGCTACACCGTGTACTGCGCGATCTTCTTCGCGATCCAGGGCCGCGGCGGCGTCGCCCCCGAGGACTCGCTGCGTCACCGCCGCATGGTCCCCTCGATTTTCAATGGCGTCCTGTGGGGCACCGCCATCCTGCTCCTCCAGCTCAACTCCAACAAGCTGGGCGCGGGCACGGGCTTTACCCTCTCCCAGCTCGGAATCCTCATCTCCACGCCGCTGGGCATCCTGTGGCTCCACGAGACCCGCACGCGCAAGGAACTGCGCTGGACCATCATCGGCGTCGCCCTCGTCATCGTGGGCGCGGTCCTCGCAGGGGTCGCCAAGACCCTCGACGTCGCCTGATCGGGGCGGTGACTATCTGAACATCTGACGGCGGCGGGTCGGAGGCCTCGCCGCCGTGTTTGTTAGCATCTTCCCCTCACCCGCCTCCCTGCGAGGATCGGCACGTGTGGGAGAATTGCCCCATGTTGATTCTGGACGGTCGCGCCCTGTCTTTCGCCGAGGCCCGAGACATTGAACGTCAGCACGTTGAATCCGCCGCGGCGGAAGGCGACCCAGACCGCTACATGCGCCAGGTCGCCGAGAAGGTCGCCGATCGTGTCCGCTACTTGTCCGATCCGCTTGCGTGGCTGTGGGACATACCGGAGGCGGCCGCCATTTCCAGGCTGCGAGACGACCTCGGCCTTGACGAGGCGGCGGCCCGCATCGAAGACTTGGATACCTGCGTAGCCGCCTTCGTTGGCGGAGGCGACAACGGGGGTGATGCCCTGTACGCGTGCGCGCTGCTGGCGGAGCAGGGGATGGTTGTCACAGCATTCCTGCTCAAGCCCACCTGTCATGCGCGCGGCCTGGCTGCGGCTCGAGAAGCGGGCGTCGGCATCGTGGAACTGGGCGGTCGCTCCCTGCGCTCTATCGTAGGGACACCCGAGTGGGGCACCATCTGCGGTGCGCGCCTGTGGATCGACGGAATCGTGGGCATCGGTTCACGCGGTCCCCTCACCGGTGAGCTTGCGGATACGGTGACGTGCCTGAACGACGCGATGCGCGCGCACCCGAAGAAAGTGATTGCCATCGATGTACCGTCGGGCCTGACCGATGACGACGGTGCGGTCCGCGGTCCGATTCTGCGAGCCACGCACACCCTCGCGGTTGGCACCTACAAGCGCGCACAGATCCTGCCACCCGCCGTCGAATACTCCGGCGAGGTGAGGCTCATGCGAATGTATTGGAGCGAGGTGGCCACGAGCACGCGTCCCGACGCTGACGGAACGATCGGCGCGGGCGACATCTACTACTACGACGATGAATATCGCGCCCACTCCGCCGTGCCCGTTCCCGCATTCTCGGACGACAAGTACGCGCGCGGCGTTGTCGGCCTCGTCGCCGGCTCCGACACCTATCCGGGCGCGGGTATTCTCGCCACGCGCGGAGCGCTAGCCGCGGGCGTGGGTATGGCGCGCCTCAACTCGACCCGGCGCGTCCAGGATCTCGTGCTGGCCGACCAGCCGGGCGTCGTGATGGTCGGGGGACGCATTCAGGCGGCACTTATCGGGCCCGGCCTGGACGAGGAGCGCCGCGAGGACGCGCTCGAACTCGCGCAGTTCTGCGGGACGTCGGGCCTTCCCCTCGTCATTGACGCGTGGGCGCTTGACCTCGTCCCCGAGCTTCTCGGCTCGCTCACCGCTGATGCCACCGTGCTCACCCCGCACTACGGCGAGGCGGCGCGCCTGCTGAGCGCGCTCGGAACGCCGATCACGAAGCGCGAGGTCGCGGCCTCCCCCCTGCGCTACGCTCGCGCCCTCCACGAGGCCACGGGCTGCCACATTGTCCTCAAGGGCCCCGTGACGATCGTCTACTCCTTCGAATACGTCGCCGTCGACGCGGAGGAAAACTCCGCTACCAGCGTTGACGGGACCGGCAGCGGCGCGGACGCGCGCCCCGAGCTCACGCGCGTCTACGAACCCACGGTCAGTGCGACAAGCACGTCCTGGGCCGGCATCGCAGGCAACGGTGACGTCCTGGCAGGTTTCATCGCGGGAATCCTGGCGCGCGCCAGTGCGCGAGCAAGCGCTGGCTCTCGCTCGCAGTGCGTGACCTCGGCGCGCCTATCGGCAGCCGTGTGTCTGCACGCCCGCGCGGCCGACGCTGCCGCGAATCAACACAACGGCGGCGCCCCCATTCAGGCCAGCGACATTGTGGCCGCGATTCCCTCCGTCCTGGCCGACCGCAGGCCGTAACACGTCAGACGCCGCTGGCTTCGGTGGCGCTGCGCGGTCTCTCTCGCGTGAGATACTAGGGGTGTGACTGTCACAGACATTCAAAGCGAGGGACGGGGATACCCGTCGTGCGCGGCCGTCGACCTGGCCGCCATCAAGCACAACCTGAGTGTCCTGCGGGCCGCAGCCCCGGACGCGCTCCAGCTCGCCACCGTCAAGGCGAACGCCTACGGGCACGGGCTCGTCCCTGTCGCGCTCGCGGCGCTTGAGGGAGGGGCTGACTGGCTGGGCGTCGCTCAGTTGGCCGAGGCTTTCGCGCTGCGCCGAGGCCTCGACGAGGCCGGTATTGCCCGCGCGGACGCGCCCCTTCTCGCGTGGATTTCCACCTCCTCCTCCGACTTCGCCGCCGCGATCGAGGCCGACATCGACCTGTCCGTGTCGTGGACCTGGGTCCTCGCCGACATCTGCGCCGCCGCCCGAGCGGTTGGCCGCCCCGCCCGCGTCCACGTCAAGATCGACACCGGCATGTCCCGCGCGGGCTCCACCCTCGCCGACCTGCCCGCCCTGGCCTCGGCCCTGCGCATGGCCGCAGACGACGGCCTCGTCGACATTGTGGGCGCGTGGAGCCACATGTCGCGCGCCGACGATCCCAGCGAGGCGGGCAACGCCTCGACCGCGAACCACGTGCGCATCTTCGAGGAGGGCCTGGCGATCCTCGCCGACGCCGGCATCACCCCGCGCATCCGTCACCTCTCCGCCACGTCGGGCATCCTGTGGCATCCCGAGGCCCACTACGACATGGTCCGCGCCGGCATCGGCCTGTACGGCCTGAGCCCCGACCCAGCGGTTGCGACGGCCGACGAACTCGGTCTCATCCCCGCCCTCGAGCTGCACGCCCCGCTGACCTCCGTCAAGGTCATCGAAGAGGGCACCCCCGCCTCGTACGGGGGAACCTGGGTCGCGCCCACGCGCCGGTGGATCGGCCTCGTGCCCCTCGGCTACGGCGACGGCATCTTCCGCGCGGCCTCCAATAATGCTCGCGTCGTCGTTCGCACCGAGGCCGGCCTCCTCAATGCACCGCTCGTCGGACGCGTGTGCATGGACCAATTCATGGTCGATCTCGGTCCCGCCGAGGGAGAGCCCGGAACCCCGACCGCGCGCAGCGGGGATGCCCCTGCGGCCGTGGGGGACACCGCCGTCTTGTTTGGCACGGGCGCGCTCGGCGAACCCCTGGCCGATGAATGGGCGGACGCTGCCTCTACCATCAACTACGAGATCGTCACCAACCTCGGGGCCCACATTCCGCGCGCCTACCGGGACCACACCGCGCACACGCAGGAGAAGAACACGCATGAGTGACACAATCACCGCCACGTTCCAGGTGTCAACGAGCGACGCAGACCAGACGCGCGCGCTCGGCGAAGACCTCGGGCGGATTCTCGCCGCCGGAGACCTCGTCATGCTCTCGGGCGGCCTCGGCGCGGGCAAGACCACCCTCACCCAGGGCATCGGCATCGGCATGGGAGTGCGCGGTCGCGTGGCCTCGCCGACCTTCATCGTCGCGCGCGTGCACCCCTCCTTAAGCGGCGGCCCCGACCTCATCCATGCGGACGCATACCGCATCAAGGACCTCAGCGACCTCGAGACCCTCGACCTCGACTCCTCCCTCGACGAGGCCGTCACCGTCGTCGAGTGGGGCGAAGGCAAGACCGAGGCCATGAGCGACGAACGCCTCTCCATCGAGGTGCGCCGAGCCTCCGGCGGGCAGGCCGACACCGACGGCGACATCATCGACCTGGAGCACATGGACGACGGTACGCGCCTCATCGTCCTGCGCGCCCACGGCCACCGCTGGGACGGCGTGCTTGACGCCCTCGTCGCTGCCCACGGCGGTCGTCGCATCGACGAGCCCGACACCGACGAGTAGGATCACACCGTGCGAGAGATAGCCCTGGATACCCAAGCCGCCACCACCGTCGCCATCGTCGACGATGGCCGCGTCATCGCCCGCGCCCACAACGATTCTGGGCGCCACCACGCCGAATCGATCACCCCGCTCGTGCGCGAGGCCCTCGCGGCCGCCGGACTGCCCGCCGAGCTCGCGGATGCTGGCATCGACCGCATCCTCGTAGGCACCGGCCCCGCTCCCTTCACCGGCCTGCGCGCCGGTCTCGTCTCCGCCCGCGTCCTCGCCGCCGTTGCGGGTGTACCGGCCTACGGCGTGTCCGCCCTCGACGTGATCGCCCGCCAGGGCCTCGACCTGCTCGCCCCTGACGCCCGCGTCTACGCGATCGCCGACGCGCGCCGCCGCGAACTGTACTGGGGGGCCTTTGTGGCCGCCGGACCCGACGACGTCACCCTCGAAGGGCGCCTTGAGGTAGGGGACGTGTCCGCGCTGCTGAGCGCCATGCGCTCTGCCCCCGGCCTCGTCGTGGCCGGAGCGCCGATCCCCGCGCACAGCGCCGACGCGCTCGCTCGCGCCGACCTCGGCCCCCAGGTGAGCCTCGATCCCGCGGTCATGAGCCGCATCGTCGCCACGCGCCTATCGCGCGGCGAGGAGGACCGCCTGCGCACCGATCCGCTCTACCTGCGTCGCCCGGACATCCAGGGCCAGCCCACCGCGCGCCTGTGAACGCTGCGCTGCGCGTCGCGGGGCCAGACGACCTCGAACTGTTCGCAGCTCTCGAGGCCGAGGTCTTCGCCGAAGACCCCTGGACCCCCTACATGATCGCCGAGGAGCTCTCCTCCCCGGCCTCACGCTACTGGGTCGCCACCGATGACGCGGGGGAGGTCGTCGGATACGGCGGCGCCAAGGTCGGGGGAGACCAAGGAGACGTCATGACGATCGGCGTGCGCTCCCACGCGCGCGGACAAGGCTTTGGGGCGGCCATCCTCGATACCCTCCTGGATTGGTCTCGCGAGGCCGGGGCGCGCGAAATCTTCCTCGACGTTCGACCCTCGAACGAGGGGGCCATCGGCCTGTACGAGTCGCGCGGATTCGTCGAAATTGGGCGCCGTCCCCGCTACTTCCACAACCCCGTCGAAGAGGCCGTCGAGATGAGGGCATCCCTGACCTGAGCAGATGCGACGACCACCACTAAATAGGTGCAGTCGATGTATCAAAATTCGTGTCTCTCGGCCCCTGTTTATGGGGCCGATGGTCCTAGGTGTTTTCCTTGCAATCGCGGGGCAAGGGGTGCGGGATAACCGCGGAAAATAGCGGAAAATGACAGCGTGTCGACAAGGGGTGCGCGGGTCCTCGTGCCATGGTCCTACGAGGCGGACGAAAAGCGTCGATATGCTCATTGCATGGCCACTCAAAATGTCGCAACGAAGAAGCGCCGCGCGTGGACCACCAGCGTCTTTATTAAGCAGCTGATGGCCGTCTCGGGCTTCGTTTTCGTTTTCTTCTTGCTGTTCCACTCCTACGGCAACCTCAAGATGTTCCTGGGTGCGCAGGTCTACAACGACTACGCGCACTGGCTGCATGAAGAGGCTTTCGTGCCGATCTTCCCGCACGGCGGATTCATCTGGGTCTTCCGCGCCGCCATGGTGCTGATGCTTGTCATCCACCTGTGGGCTGCCGCCTACACCTGGAAGCGTTCGCGCCGCGCCCGCTCCACCCGCTACGTCGTGAAGAAGTCCGTCACGGACTCCTACGCGGCCCGCACCATGCGCATGAGCGGTGTCCTCATCCTGCTGATCCTGATCTTCCACATCGCTCACTTCACCACCGTGAGCCTGCCCGCGAAGGTCGCGAACTTCGGCACTGACGTCACCACTCCTTACGACCGCATGATCGCGTCCTTCCAGTCGCCGGTCCTCGTGATCCTCTACGCCGTGTTCGTCGGTTGCGCATGCATCCACGTGTCCCACGGCTTCTGGTCCATGTTCCAGTCGCTCGGCTGGGTGCGTCCCGCGACCCGCAAGCCTCTGGTTGTCCTGTCGGGCCTGGTTGGTCTGGTCATCTTCGTGATGTTCATGGCCCCGCCCGTCGCCATCGTCACCGGCTTGATCCACTGAGGAAGGGCACGCAATCATGACCGATACACTCATCCACGGCCTCTACCGTGAAGGCGAGAAGATCGCCGATACGAAGGCCCCCCACGACGTTCCGATCGCGCAGCGCTGGGAGCAGCGTAAGTTCACCGCCGCGCTGGTCAACCCCGCTAACCGCCGCAAGCTGCGCGTCATCATCGTCGGCTCCGGCCTGGCAGGCGGCGCTGCCGCCGCCTCGCTCGGCGAAATGGGCTACAACGTCGACGTGTTCTTCTACCAGGACTCCGCCCGCCGCGCGCACTCCATCGCCGCGCAGGGTGGTATCAACGCCGCGAAGAACTACCGCAACGACAACGACTCCGTCTACCGTCTCTTCTACGACACGGTCAAGGGCGGCGACTACCGCGCCCGTGAGGACAACGTCTACCGCCTCGCCGAGGTCAGCGCCAACATCATCGACCAGTGCGTCGCGCAGGGCGTTCCCTTCGCCCGCGAGTACGGCGGCCTCCTCGACAACCGCTCCTTCGGTGGCGTGCAGGTGTCCCGTACGTTCTACGCGCGTGGCCAGACCGGCCAGCAGCTCCTGATCGGCGCCTACCAGGCGCTCGAGCGTCAGGTCGCCGCGGGCACCGTCACCGAGCACTCGCGTCACGAAATGGTCGAGCTCATCGTCGACGAGGGCAAGGCGCGCGGCATCATCGCCCGCGACATGTCCACCGGCAAGCTCGAGACCTTCATCGCCGACGCGGTCGTCCTGGCCACCGGCGGCTACGGCAACGTGTTCTTCCTGTCCACCAACGCGATGGGCTGCAACGCGACCGCCATCTGGCGTGCGTACCGCAAGGGCGCCTACTTCGGCAACCCCTGCTTCACGCAGATCCACCCCACGTGCATCCCCCAGCACGGCGACCAGCAGTCGAAGCTGACCCTTATGTCGGAGTCGCTGCGTAACGACGGCCGCATCTGGGTGCCCAAGCGCGCCGAGGACTGCGAGAAGGACCCGCGCGACATCCCCGAAGAGGATCGCGACTACTACCTGGAGCGCATCTACCCCTCCTTCGGTAACCTCGTGCCCCGCGACATCGCGTCGCGCCAGGCCAAGAACATGTGCGACGAGGGCCGTGGCGTCGGCCCGAAGATCGACGGTGTCGCCCGCGGCGTCTACCTCGACTTCTCCGAGGCCATCTCCCGCATGGGCAAGGCGGCCGTCTCCGCGAAGTACGGCAACCTCTTCGACATGTACGAGCGCATCACGGGCGACAACCCCTACGAGGTGCCCATGCGCATCTACCCGGCCGTCCACTACACCATGGGTGGCCTGTGGGTTGACTACGACCTCGAGTCGAACCTGCCCGGTCTGTACGTGGCCGGCGAGGCGAACTTCTCCGACCACGGCGCTAACCGCCTGGGCGCCTCGGCGCTCATGCAGGGCCTGTCGGACGGCTACTTCGTCCTGCCCAACACGATCAACGACTACCTGGCGCACTGCTTCCACCTGCCCAAGCTGGACGAGAACTCGCCTTCCGTCAAGGAAGCTCTCGAGTCCGCTCAGGGACGCATCGACACCCTCATGTCGATCAATGGCACTCGCTCCGTGGATTCGTTCCACAAGGAGCTGGGCAAGATCATGTGGGAGTACTGCGGCATGGAGCGCACCGAGGCGGGCCTGAAGAAGGCCATCGGTCTGATCCGTGAGCTGCGTGCCGACTACTGGAAGAACGTTCGCGTTCCCGGCAAGTCGATCGGCGAACTCAACCAGTCCCTCGAGAAGGCCGGCCGCGTGGCTGACTTCATGGAGCTGGGCGAGCTCATGTGCATCGACGCCCTGCACCGCGAAGAGTCGTGTGGTGGCCACTTCCGCGCGGAGTCCCAGACTCCCGAGGGCGAGGCCCTGCGTCACGACGACAAGTTCCTGTACGTGGCGGCCTGGGAGTTTGCCGGTGACGGCGAGCCCCCGATCCTCCACAAGGAAGACCTGATTTACAACGACATCGAGCTGAAGCAGCGGAGCTACAAGTGAACCTGACACTGAGGATCTGGCGCCAAAACGGTCCCGAAGACAAGGGCGCAATTCATGAATACCAGGTGAAGGGAATCTCGGAAGAGTCCTCGTTCCTGGAGATGCTCGACGTCCTGAACGAAGAGCTCTTCGCACGCGGCGAGGAACCCATCGCCTTCGACTCCGACTGCCGCGAGGGTATCTGCGGTCAGTGTGGCATCGTCATCAACGGTATCGCGCACGGCCCGGAGGTCACCACGACCTGCCAGCTGCACATGCGTTCCTTCAACGACGGTGACGTCATCACGATCGAGCCGTGGCGTGCAGAGGGCTTCCCGATCATCAAGGACCTCGTGGTCAACCGCTCCGCGCTGGATCGCATCATCCAGGCCGGCGGCTACATTTCCGTGAACACGGGTGCAGCCCCCGACGCACACGCGACCCCGGTTCCGAAGCAGGACGCGGATCGCGCGTTCGAGGCTGCCGCATGCATCGGCTGTGGTGCGTGCGTGGCTGCCTGCCCGAACGCGTCCGCGATGCTGTTCACCTCCGCGAAGGTCACGCACCTCGGCCTGCTCCCGCAGGGCAAGCCCGAGAACTACAAGCGCGTGGTCAACATGCTCAACCAGATGGACGAGGAAGGCTTCGGCTCCTGCTCGAACATCGGTGAGTGCGCGGCGGTGTGCCCCAAGCAGATCCCGCTCGACGTGATCGCAAACCTCAACCGCCAGCTCGGCAAGGCTGCCTTCAAGGGCGTCTGATCGATCTGGAGTGGCCTCACGGAGGGCCCGGCGCGTATGCGCCGGGCCCTCTCGCGTTGTTACCCCCATAACCCGCCGTAGTCTCCTTCTCGTGGGGGCCTCGGCGCAGCCTGATCCAAAGTGCCAATCATGCGGCGGTGCGGGGCGTATGATGATGAAAGGATCATCGGCTCAGAGAGGAGTCCTGCCATGCACTTCGATGAAACCGGCCCGAACACGCACACGCGGCGTTACTGGGTCAGCGCGACCATCGGCATCACGGCGATGATTGTCTTTGCGATTCTGTCGATCCTCCTGCTCCTGGGCGTTCTATTCGGGTCGCCTCAGATCAAGCCGATCGCGGATTCGCTGTTCCCGTGGAGCCTGCTGGTCTTTGCCGTTGCGGGCGTCGCGATGTTCGTTGCGAACGCGCGTTCTGGGGATCAGGTCGACGCCGACTCCTGACTCGTCGGGCTGTGCGCCCGCGCGTGTGCGGCGGCGCCCGCTGGTGCGTCCTAAACTAGGGGACGTGAGTGAACCCCTGGTCCTTGGTATTGAGTCAACCTGCGATGAGACCGGCGTCGGCCTCGTGCGTGGCACGCAGCTGCTCGTCGACCGCACGGCGACGTCGATGGATGAGTACGCGCGTTACGGCGGTATCATCCCCGAGATTGCATCGCGCGCGCACCTTGAGTCCTTCCTGCCGACGCTGCACGCCGCGCTCGACGAGGCAGACGTCACCCTTGCGGACGTCGACGCGATCGCGGTGGCCGCTGGACCGGGCCTCGTCGGTTCTCTGACCGTTGGTATTTGCGCGGCGAAGGCCCTGGCCTCGTCCCTGGGCAAGCCCCTGTACGGCGTCAACCACGTGATCGGTCACCTCGCGGTCGATAAGCTCGCCGAGGGGCCGCTGCCCGATCACTTTATCGGCCTCGTGGTCTCGGGTGGGCACTCGAACATCCTCGAGATCCGTAATATCGCGACGGATGTCGTCGAGCTCGGCGGGACCCTGGACGATGCGGCCGGTGAGGCCTTCGACAAGGTCGGGCGTCTCCTTGACCTGCCCTACCCGGGCGGCCCGCACGTGGACCGCCTCTCCCAGCAGGGGGACCGCGAGGCAATCCGTTTCCCGCGCGGCCTGGCCGCAGGTAAGGACAAGGAACGCCACAAGTACGACTTCTCGTTCTCGGGCCTGAAGACGGCTGTCGCCCGCTACATCGAGGGCGCGACCGCACGAGGTGAGAGTGTCAGCAAGGAAAACGTCTGCGCGGCGTTCTCCGAGGCAGTTAACGACTCTCTGACGGCGAAGGCCGTGCGAGCGGCCTTGGACACCGGGTGCAACACGATCGTCGTGGGCGGCGGTTTCTCCGCGAATTCGCGCCTGCGCGCCCTCCTGACGGAGCGAGCCGAGGCCGCGGGTGTCGCCGTCCGTATGCCTCCGCTGCGCTTCTGCACGGACAATGGCGCTCAGATCGCTGCGATTGGCTCGGAGCTGGTCGCCGCAGGCCTGCCGCCCTCGGACTGGGATTTCTCCCCGGACTCGGGCATGGAGCTGACGACGACCTACATGGCGCCCCGCGCCTGAAGCTGGCGCGCTGTTAGCGCAGGCCGGCCACGAAGCTTTCGGCGATCGAGCTCCACGAGGTGTAGAAGCCGCCCACCATGTTGGAGGCAATGCCGATGAGTGCTGCGGCGCTCCCGACTGCGGCGCCCAGCGCGGTGAGCCGTGCCAGGTATCCGAGTGCGCTGAGCACTGGGCGGGGGAGTGCATTGAACCGGCCCGAGCGCTGCGCGCGGTGACGCGCGTGGTGCTCGCCGTGCTCCTCGTCGGTCCCCTCGTCGTGGCGGCCCAGCTGCCAGCGCGGCGCGAAGTGCCAGGCGAGGACGAGGGAGATAAGAACCCCGACGATGAGGATGCCGAGCGTCACGTAGCCGTTCGGAGCGGTTGGCCGAACTTCGTGGGTCACGGTGGTCACCGGCTCGACGGATTCGTAGGCCTCGGATGACTGAGCGGTAGCCGCCGTCGGCGTGGAACCTACGGCGCGGGCGACGCGATCAGAAGAACCCCACCAGGCCAGCATGTTGGGGATGTGTTCGCTCCAGAGGGGGCCCGTATGTCCGCCGGTCGGCGGGACATCCGTGGTGACCGAGTCAGGATCTTTGACGGCCGAGGCCATCTTGAGGGCGGTGTAGGCGCCGCCAACCGCGTCGTCTCCGGCTGCCATCGCGTAGATGCGCAGCCCGTCCGGCGTGCGGTTCGCCAGCATGGTCGACAGCGTGTTGTCGGCGAGGTACTGGTCCCCCTGGTTGGTCATCTGTCCCTCGATCTGCGTGTCGTAGCCGGACAGCGACGCGGCAGCCCCGTAGGTCTGCGGGGTACGCAGAGCGGTCCAGATCGCGCAGTAGGCGCCCGCGGAGAAGCCGCCGATCATCCAGCCATCGCGGTTGGACGTCGTGTTGGGGAAGTTGTGCCGAATCATCTCGGGGACGTCGTGGGAGACCCACGTGTACACGGCTGGGCGCCCTTCGATGTCAGCGCAGTCGTGCGCTTCCTCATCGACGTTGAGACCGGGGGCGACGACGATCGCCGGCGGGATGATGCCTGCGGCAATGGCCTTGTCCAGTTCCTGTTGGATGCCGAGGCCTTGCAGGATTCCGTCGGGGCCGCCCGGGTAACCGTGTAGGAGCTCGATGACGCCGTAGGTCTTGCCGTCAGTCGTCGAATATCCGGTCGGCGTAATGACGTCGACCGGTTGGGTGATCCCGCTCGATGGGCCGGTCCAGGTGGTTTCCAGCATTCCGTCGTCGGCGGTCGTGAAGGTTGCGTCGAGTTCGGATGCGGAAGCTGACTGCGCCTCGACGTCGGCCTCGCCCCCGGTCTGGGTGGTCGAGCCGACGACGGTCGACATGATGAGGTTTCCCAGGTCGCCGCTGGTTTTCACGAGGACGAGCGAACGATTGAAGACCAACCCACCCGCCGACGCGAGGAGGATCGTGGGGACGAGGAGGATGGCGGTGCGACCCAGCCATCGCCTCGCCCGTCCCGGGCAGCGCGAGGGCTCAGAGCGCGCCAGCAGGGCCGCCCCACCCAGCAGGGCGACGAGGGCGAGTGCTCCGACAACGACGAGGGTTGTCAGCGAGGTCAGCGGAATGTTTCCAATAACGCTCATTGCTTGTCCTTCCCGGCCTGGGCCTGCGCGACCTCGCGCGAGGCCGCGCGCGTGGACCGCAGATCGCCCACGCCTTTCGCGGCGAGTTTGGCCAGTCCGCCGCTGACCGAAGCGACGAGCGTGAGGGTCTGCGCGGGGGATACGTGGGGCACGTATGCGTGCGAGATGGCCAGGCCGACGGTTGCGAGCGAGGCCGGATCCGGAACCGCCAGATAGAGGGACTGTGTGCGGGGCTTGAATTTGCGCTTGAACGCGTGCAGCGATGTGAAGCCGTAGAGCGGCTCCATGATGGCCGCGAGTGCGTCGGTGAGAGGCCCGAACGCCGAGGTGTCGTCGGCCGAGCGCGACAGGGGAGCGCCCGACAGGGAGAGGATCTCCAGGCCTTCCTCCTGTGCGGCCAGGGCGGCCTTGCCGATGAGGAACTCGATCGCGGGGCGCCACCCGCTTGCGCGCCGACGCATGACGTCCAGGGTGAGGCCGATGACCGTTCCGTCGCGGTAGATGGGCAGCCATGAGGTGACGGCGTGGATCGTCGATTCCTCGTCGATGGCGACCAGGATGCGTGTTTCGGGAACCGCGAGTTCGCGCACGCCACCGAGCGTAAAGCTCATCTCGGGCAGGGCCTTGTCGGCGCTCCACGTGTCGGAAATGACCGTGATCTGGTCGCGCCATCCCGCCGGGCACTCGTCCCAGGTGGTCCACACAGCCGACACACCCTCGCGGGTCGCGTGGTTCATGGCGGTGCGCACGTCCTGGTAGGCCTTGCCCTTAAAGGCGAGATCGGGCAGGTCGAGCAGGGATTCTTCGGCGACCTGCATGATCGTCCAGCCCTCCTCGCGCGCGGCCTGCGCGAGTTCCTCGTGGACCGAGTAGAGCGCGGGGGTCAGGCCCGCGGAGGACGCGAAGGACGCGAACTGTGCGATGGCTTCGGTGGCCTTGCCCGGTTCGTACGCGAGGTCGGTGACCGTCAGCGCGACGCCGCCCGACCCGCGGTAGGCGGCCCCCGCCTCGCCCGACTCAGACACCCACACCTGGTTGCCCGCCCACGTTTGCATCCATCCGAGCGTGCCGCCGCCGTGGGCGCGCAGGAGCGGCGTGAGGCGCTCGAGCGGTGAGGACTGCGGGATACGAGGCCTGGCCAGCAGCGCGCTCAGGATGATCACGAGCGTGCCCACCCAGGCGACGAGGGGCACCCACTGGACCGGTGCCTCGGCGAAGAGGGTCATCGGAACGAGGGACGGCTCGAAGATCGAGGCGGTTGCCGTGGGGAGCAGAGCGAGCAGGTAGTCGTGGAAGATCTGCAACGGTGAGGCGTAGTCGGTGACAGTGAGCTCATCGCCGGAGTTGAGAGCGTCGAGGGGGACGAACGAGTCGCTCGTGAGGAAACCAAGGACGAGGACAGCGCCCGCGCAGGCCGCCATGAGGATCAGCCAGCGGCGCAGCAGGGTCGAGGTCGTGGAAGGCACCGCGTGGATGGTGAAGGCGCGGCGCACCGACCACGTGATGGCGCACAGGGCGATGTTGAGGATGACGGGGACGAGGAGGAGCGACGCCGTGGTCACGAGCTCGGGCCTGGCCATGCCGTTCTCGTCGGTGCCCTGGGCGAGGGCAGTAGCCGTCGACGCGACGGTCGAGAGGCCGAGAACGAGCTGCAGGATGAGGGTGCCGTAGTAGGCGGCGCGACGGCCCTTACGCAAGCCGTAGGCGAAGATGAGCTGAAGCGTGATGGGTGCCAGACACAGGAGGGTTGCGATGATGCCCGTGCGTCCTTCGAGCCACCACGCCGGTCCCAGCGACCAGCGCATCTGCCCGAGAGGGCCCTCGGGGGACGAGGCCACGACCGTCAGGGTAGCCGCGCACGCCCAACACAGGGCGGAGACGGAGGCGAGCTGGCGGCCGATCGTGATGTCGTCGCGCGAGTCGGTGCGCGGGCCGCGCACGCCAGCAAGCCGCGCGGCCACCATGCCCGCGAGAAGAGCCCAGACGCGCGCGTAGGAGATCGCCGACCCGAGGATCGCGGCCGACAGCACGAGGATGCCGATGAGAAGGAAGTGTGCGCGCCAGCGCCAGTGGGAGGCCAGCGATTGCGCGGCCGCACCCACGAGCGCGACGAGGACGAGGCTGGTGCCCCACAGGCTTCCCGCGTCGATGGTCTGTCCCCAGGTGGAGAAGAAGCGGGTGAGGAGCGGCAGCGTCAGCCAGGTGGCGGCGACGCCGACGATCTGTCCGGCCGCGGCGGCGGCGATCCACGCGCGGGTACCCAGGTGCCGCTCGGCCGCGCCGCCCGCGACGATCATGACGATGATGCCGAGCACGGCCGTCGCGATGAAGTTGCCGGGAACCGCGCCGACGGAGGAGAGGATGGCCCACCAGTGGGGGCTGGACGGGTCGGCTTCGAGGGCTTGGAACTGGCCACGCCATACCCAGTAGCTCGCCGAGGCGATGATCAACGCGACGGTCAGGACCGCTGTGGCGGGGCAGCGCGAGAGCCAGCGGACGGTGAGTCGCGCGAGCGAGGAGAGCAGGAGCCAGAGGGTCTGCAGGGTAGTTCCAACCGGGGTGAGGACCTTGGCAAGCGTGGATGGAACGTGTTCGGATTCGGGTGACTGCGTTGCTTCCTGCACCACGGGCGAGTGTCCTCTCAGCTTCAGTTTAACGGCCGCTTTAAGGATACGGCGGTGTTCTGGGAGTGCGCTGACAGTGTGCTGGGAACGTGTGGCGATGATGACAAAACCCCACGCCCGGGTGGAGGCGTGGGGCAACTTGTTGCACGCGTTTAGGCGTTCAGGGTTGCGAATTCGGCGAGGGCGAGGGGGCGTCCAGCGCTCATTTCGGCGCGCATGAGATCCACCACTGCGTCGAGGCCCTGACCGGGGCGGGCGGCCGCCGCGACGGCGCGCTGACGCTCGTAGGACGCGCCGATCGCCAGGATCGTCTCAAGGCCCGCGAACTCGCGCGCGCATCCCAGGTCCTCGGCCACGGGGGCCAGCTCCTCCTTCAGTCGTGCGATGCCGTCGCGGGCGCTCTCGGTTGCGCCGTCGCGCGAGACGATGAGGGTTGCGTCCATGCCGTAGCGGGCGGAGCGCCACTTGTTTTCGGCGACGAACCAGTCCGGTAGGACGGGTAGCGGCTCGCCCGCGTCGTACAGGCGCGAGAAGTGCTCGACGAGGACGTGGGTGAAGGCTGCGAAAATGCCGACCTCGGTCGCGTTCGTCGCCGCGTCGTACACCCGGTTCTCGATCGTGCCGAAGGCGGGGGAGGGGCGGATGTCCCAGCGGACCTCGTCGAATCCCTCGATGACGCCCGTGCGGATCATGTCGTCCGTGTAGGCCTCAAGGTCCTCCCACGTGGCGAACTGGCGCGGGATACCGGCGGTGGGCAGCTGTTGGAAGACCATCGCGCGATTGGATGCGTAGCCGGTGTCCTCGCCCGCCCAGAAGGGGGAGGATGCGGAGATGGCCTGCAGGTGGCCCAGGTGTGCGGTGAGGGCGGCCTGGATCGGCAGGATCTTCGCGCGGTCCTCGACGCCGACGTGGACGTGGACGCCGTACAGGAGCATCTGGTGCCCCCAGTAGGCGGTGCGCTCGACCAGCTGCGCGTAGCGCTGCGAATCGGTGACGCGCTGTCGGCCTGGGCGCGCGAAGGGGTGGGTGCCGGCGGTCGCCAGGTCGATGCGCAGGTCCGAGGCCAGCGGAGTCAAGTAGTCAACGCAGTCCATGAGGTCGGCCATGCACTCGGCGACGGTCGCACGTGGCTTGGAGACGACCTCGATCGTGTTGAGGAGCATCTCGCGGTGCACGCCCGGGTAGAGCTTGCCGTCGGTTGTGGCGCGGTCGATGATGGCGTCCGCGCTTTGACGCAGGTCGTGGGAATCACGGTCAACGAGCTGGAGCTCCCACTCGACCCCAATCGTGGAGCGCTGGGAGGAACCGAAGGGCAAAGACATGTCGATCCTTTCGCTGGCTGCCTCCATTCTGGCAGGCAGGGGCCCAGTGGCGGCCGAGAGCTTCCTTACAGGTTTTTAGCCAACCGTCGGCAGATGATCGCGCGGTGACGCCCGTCGACGCGCGTCGCGATGATGGTCAGCTGCTCGCCTCCGCCGCCCAATTTCAAGGATTTACGCAGGTCGTCCGGGTTGATGTCTGCTCCGCGCTTCTTGATTTCGACGCTGCCCGCCCCGCGCGAGCGCAGCTCGACAGAAATTGCCTTTGCCCGCAGGTTGGTCACCGCGAGGACCTCGAAACGGTCGTAGAAGGGAGAGTTGGGCAGGTCATCCCCTGTCAGGTAGGCGATCTTGTCGGACACGATGCCGGCACCGACGTCCTGTGCGAGACGCCCCAGGAGGCCCGCGCGGATGACCGCGCTGTCGGGTTCGGCAACCATCGCGCCCAGGGGAGTAACCTCCACGCGGGGCGCTGGCGCGTTCGGCGCGAAGCCCTCGGGCGTGGAGAGCGAATGGGCGGCCCCGGCCTCGTCGAGGAGGAGGCACGAACGCCCCCGCCCCTCGGGGGACAGTGCGGGAGACCAGAGCGAGGCCTCGACGAGGTCGCCGCCCACGCTCACCCACTGCGCGTGCCAGGAGGAGGGGATGTGCTCGTACGCGATGCCCGGCGCGACCTTGATGCCGACGCGGTCGATCGTGGAGGCCCAGCCCAGGGCGAGAGAGAGGGGAGGGGACCACTGCTCCGGGTCCGTGATGCGCGCCGATCCGCGCGAGGCTCCCGTGCGTCGGGCGGGATCCGCGAAGATTGCGTCGACGCCTTCTTCGGCCAGTTCGCCCATGTCGAGGTCGGTGACGTCCCCCAGACGCACCTCGGAGCCCTCGAAGGCGCGCAGGTTCGCGGCCACGGCCCCCGCGGCGTCGGGGTCGATGTCGACGGCCAGCACGTCCATGCCCAGGCCGGCGATCGCCATGGCATCCGACCCGATGCCGCAGCCCAGGTCCGCGACGCGGCTCGCACCGCAGTCCCGGAATCGCTGGGCATGCCGGGCGGCCACGACGAGGCGCGTGGCCTGCTCGAGGCCGTCGCGCGTGAACACCATGTGCGAGGCGAAGGGGCCGAACTTGGCGCGCGCAGCCTGGCGCAGGGCGAGCTGGGTGAGGACGGCGACCACCAGCTCCGCGTCGAGGCCGGAGGCTCGCAGGGCAGAGCCGAGCTCCGGCAGGGGAATCGGGTTGGCGGCCTGCTTGGCCTGCAGGGATTCCAGCAGCTCCCAGCCGGGGGAGGACAGAATAGGGGTCAGGGCGCTCACCTGCTTATTGTCCCATCTCTTCGGCGGCGAGGTCGTCTGTGGGTGTGCGGTCGGGTGCGGATAGTGCGGGCCGAGTCTCGCCCAGGGTGAACGCGCCTGGCACTCGGCTTGCCCGAGTGCCAGGACCGCGCCTACACTCGTGGAGGAAGCGCGGGAAAACCCGCGACCGGTCCCGCACCTGACCCCCGCGACGGCAGGGAACGGACGAGCACCTTCGTGACAAAAAAGAAAGGGAGCGACAATGTCGATCTCCATCAAGCCCCTCGAGGACCGCATCGTCATCCGCCAGGTTGAGGCCGAGCAGACCACCGCCTCCGGCCTGGTCATTCCGGACACCGCCAAGGAGAAGCCGCAGGAAGGCGAAGTTATCGCCGTGGGCCCCGGCCGCGTGGACGACAACGGCAACCGCATTCCCGTCGACGTCAAGGTCGGCGACGTGGTCATCTACTCGCGCTACGGCGGCACCGAGGTCAAGTACGACGGCCAGGAGTTCCAGATCCTGTCCTCGCGTGACGTGCTGGCGGTCGTGGAGCGCTGAGCGCTTCGCACACTGAACGCTACAGGGGCGGCCCGGAAGGAATCCTTCCGGGCCGCCCTTTTGTTCGTGTCTTCCGCGTCGTGCATCCGTGCGGCGCGAGGCCTCGTATCAGGAAGCGGACTGTGCCGCCTGTTCGAGGATCGTGTTGCGGATGTAGGAGGCGTCCCGGTAACCGCTGACGAACGCCTTGTTGATAAACATCGTGGGCGTGCCGCTGATACCCGCCTGGTGAGCCTGTTCCTTGGCGGCCTTCACCTTGGAGACGGTGTGGTCGGCGAGCATCGTTGCGCGGAACTTGTCCAGGTCGGGCACACCCGCCTGGGCCGCGAAATCAACGAGAGCCTGCTCGGAGTACTGCGGGTGCCCGGTCGGGTCAGCCGCCGCGTAGACCACGTCGTGGAACTCCCAGAACTTGCCCTGCTCGCCGGCTGCGATGCCCGCCTGCGCGGCCAGGGGAGAGGTCTCGGTGATTTGCGCCAGGTCGTACCACTCCACGCGCAGCGTGCCATCCGCGACGAGGTCAGCCAGCGCCGGGTCGATCTCCTGGGCGTACTTCGTGCAATAGGGGCACGCAAAATCGGAGAAGAGAACCATCGTCACGGGAGCGTTGATGTCGCCCTTCGCCTGCGGGTCGTCAGCCTGGTGGCGCACGAACGACTTCATGATCTCCAGATTGCTCGCGTTCGTCTGGCTGGGAGCCGCAGTCTCCGTATTCTGCGGCATCTGAGCGGCCGCTGTCGGCGTCGCCGTAGGGGTGGCCTGACCCGCCGGAGAGGTGGAGGAGAGCTGGACGCCCATCCACACGCATGCGCCCGCGAGGATCGCCGTGATCGGCGCGGTCACGAAGAAGAGCGTCTTGTACAGGTTGGTCGGGGCGTCCTCGGCCTTGTTCTGCGAGGCCTTGTTGTCGTTGTCGGTCATGCGAGCTCCCGGAGAGGATGGGCGTTTGGGTGGGCAGTAAAAAGGTGCGGCACCGCGGTGGCGATGCCGCACCGAACAATGGATGCGCGTTAGGAGACGCGGCGACCGCGCCCGGAGGAGCGGATTTCTTCGCGTCGTTCTTCTTCGGTCATTCCACCCCAGATGCCGTAGGGCTCCTGGGCGGCTAGAGCGTAGGACCGGCACTGCTCGATCACCGGGCAGGTTGCGCAGATCGCCTTGGCGTTCGCCGCGCGGCGTCGGCGTGTGGAGCCGCGCTCACCCTCGGGGTGGAAGAACAGCTCGGTGTCCAGGTCACGGCACGCCGCTTCGTACTGCCATTCCCACGCATCGATCATGGGTCCGGGCAGACGGGAGACGTCAGTCATTGGGTGCCTCCTTCATGTCTGTCGTGCCGACATTTTCGGCACACGATGTCGGCAAGAATAGACACTTGCGCGGTAGTTATTCAAGGATCTTTCTCGAATTATGATCCAGTTCTCAGCATGTGGGGGTCTGGACTGTTAAAACCCCGAAAAAACTCAGGCACGCGAGTTGAACGAGCAGTGAATAACTTTATGAACAACTTTTTGTGTGTGCGTGGGGTCGTTCCTGTGGCGTGTCAGCTTCTCACACGCAAGAATCGGGGTACCGGACAAACACCGACACAATGCGGAGAGGAGCAGGCATGCCACGGGCGATCATCGAGCAGTCGGCTCTCGCCGACCGCTCCCGTACCGTCTCCTCCGTCTCCGACGAACTCGGCGTGTCAGCGTCGACGCTGCGTACCTGGGAACGACGCTACGGCCTCGGCCCCGCGCAACGAGAAGCCGGAGCGCGCCGTCGCTACCTGCCCGAGGACGTTGAACGCCTGCGCGCCATGATCCACCACGTGCGCGCCGGGTTGCCCGCCGCCGAGGCGGCCAAACGTGCCCTGGCCGAACGGGCACGCCTGCCCCAATCCGGCCCCGACAACGCCGCACAGCTGCGCACCGTGGTCCTCGCCGACGACTACGAGCGCCTCGAGGAAGTGCTCGAATCGGCGGTCGCCAGCCACGGCCTCGTCCATACGTGGTCACGCTTCGTCGAACCCGCCCTCAAATCTCTGCGATCCGCACCCGGCGGCGACCCGGTCGGATCCTCGCCCGCCATCATGCTCGTCAACGCCTTCCAGCGCGTATGCCGCTGCGCTTACCAGTCGCGGCCCACGCGCGCCCTCATCGGCGGGGACCGCGTCGCGATCATCTCCGACTCGCTCCACGAGACCGCCGCCCAGGTCATCGGCGTCGCTCTGGCCTGGTACGGCTGCGACGCGCGCATGCTCTCCAGCGAAAACTACGGCGGCATCAGCACCACCGAACGCTTCCGCGAGTACGTGCGCGGAGGCGTGCCCGCGCTCACCGTCGTCCTCGGATGTGGTCCCGAGTGTGCGCAAACGGTGGAAAACCTCGTCGCACGATACGGAGTGCCCACGATCATGGTCGGCGCGGACGCCCCCGAAATCCTCTCGCCCCAGGTGCAGCGCGTGCGCACCATCAGCGCCTGCGTCGAGGAGGCCCTCGCCCTCCTCGCGCCCCAGGCCGACCTGGAGCTCGTCGGCCGCTCCTGACGCCTTGACGGCTCACTCGCAATTGTGCGCTCAACTGCGCGCACGCGGCCCCCACCTCCACCCGCGGTGCCTGGACAGGTGATACCGTGAAGGCACGTACCGGCAGGAGAACAGTCATGAACGCCCCCTGGAACAACGAAGATCTGCGCCGTGCTTTTGACGCTGATTTTGACGCGCTCGTCGCCTTCGCTTCCCGGTCGAAGGCGCGGGTCGGTTTCGCCTTCCTGCGCGCCGACGGTCAGGTGGACCTCGGACGCCCGCTCGACGCGCGCATCAGCGCGCGCATGACGCACGTCTTCGCCCTCGCGCAGATGCGAGGCATTGAGGGGGCCGCGCACCTGGTCAGCCACGGCCTCGCCGCCCTTATCGGACCCCTGCGCGCTCCGAATGGCTCCTGGTACGCCGAGGTCGTTCCCACGTCGGAAAATAGGGCGACCCCCGTTCCTCGAGCGATCTTCTCTCAGCGCGCCCAGTCGGCGATGATCGGCGCTGCGGCCGCCGCTGTGATGGTCGGGCACGATGAGGCACGCGATCTGCTCGCCGACCTTGAAGCGGACCAGGATCAGCGCTGGTGGGACCCGTGCGCCGGTGCCGTGCGCGAGGAGATCGAGGCCGCGACTGGCAAGCGCTCGCCCCTGCGTCGCCTCTCCACCAACCTCGACACCGCGCAGGCCTACCTGGCGGCCTGGGAAGCGACGGGGGAGCGCGTCTGGTTCGACCGCGCGCGCTCAATCCTGCGCCTCGTCGGCGAGATCGCCGCGCGCTGCGGCTTCGCCCTGCCCGACCTCTACGACGAGGAATGGCGCCCCCTGCCTGCCTCGGCCGACCAAGCCCCCGTCGAGCTCATCCGCCCCGGAGATACCCTCCCCGGCCTCGGATTCAAAGCCGCTCGCCTCATCGGGCAGGCCTACGCCATCCTCACCCACATGGGCGAACAACCCGGCCCCTGGATGATCGACACGGCGACCGCGCTCTACGACCGCGCCCTCGCCGACGGGTGGACGGACGAAGGCGTGGGCGGCATCGTCTACACCCTCGACCCCACAGGCGTTGTCGCCGCCCCCCAGCGCATGCACTGGGTCGTCTGCGAGGCCGCCAGCGCCGCCCGCGTCCTCGCCGAGGTCGTGGACCCCTCGCGCGCCGAGGACCTCGCCGTCGACTACGCCCGCGCCGTCGCCTGGGCCGACTCCCACGCCCGCGCCGGGATGGGACGCTGGATCCACGAAGTCGCGCCCGACGGCTCCGTCTCCATGCTCGTGTGGGAGGGGCGCCCCGACGCCCTCACCGCCGCCCGCATGCTGGCACGAGGCGCCGCCCCGATCCATCTCACAGTCACCGGCGCAACCGCCGCCCGCTCCGCCTCCCAGTCCACCCCCAGCGCGACCTCCTGAGGGCAGCGCGGGCGCCCCGGCCTCGTCCCATTCATGCCCGGCTGTGGCATATGTGCGGAGGCGAGGACGCGAAAGCGCCACCGACCGCCTACAATTGGCCCATGGGAGAACTCGCAACACATGATCCTTTCGGCCTGACCGGCCTCACCTACGACGACGTCCTGCTCCTTCCCGAGCTCACGGACGTCGTTCCTTCATCCGTTGACACGAGCAGTCGCCTGACGACAAACATCTCGCTGCGCGTCCCGCTCCTGTCCGCCGCCATGGACACCGTCACCGAGGCGCGCATGGCCATCGCCATGGCCCGCCAGGGCGGCATCGGCATCCTCCACCGCAACCTCTCCATCGAGGAACAGGCCGCGCAAGTCCGCCAGGTCAAGCGCAGCGAATCCGGCATGGTCGAAGACCCGGTGACCGTCGGCCCCGACGCCACCATCGACGAACTCGACCGCCTCTGCGGCCACTACCGCGTCTCCGGCCTGCCCGTCGTGAACGAGGACGGCGCCCTCCTGGGCATCATCACGAACCGCGACCTGCGCTTCGTCCCCCAGAGCGAATGGGCCACCCTGCGCGTGCGCGACTGCATGACCCCGCGCGACCGCCTCGTCGTCGGACAGGTCGGCATCTCCCGCGAACACGCCAAGCACCTGCTGGCCGAACACCGCGTCGAAAAGCTGCCCATCGTCGACGAGAACGACCACCTGACCGGCCTCATCACCGTCAAGGACTTCGTCAAGACCGAGCAGTACCCCAACGCCACGAAGGACTCGCGCGGCCGTCTCGTCGTCGGTGCGGCCGTCGGCTACTGGGGTGACACCTGGGAGCGCGCCACCGCCCTGGCCGAGGCCGGCGTGGACGTCCTCGTCGTCGACACCGCGAACGGCGGTGCCCAGCTCGCCCTCGATATGATCCGCCGCATCAAGGCCGACCCGACGTTTGAGGGCATCGACATCATCGGCGGCAACGTCGCCACGACCGAGGGCGCGCAGGCCCTCATCGACGCGGGCGTCGACGCCGTCAAGGTCGGCGTGGGTCCCGGCTCGATCTGCACCACCCGCGTCGTCGCCGGCGTCGGCGTCCCCCAGATCACCGCGATCCACCTGGCCGCCCAGGCCTGCGGCCCCGCCGGAGTCCCGCTCATCGCGGACGGCGGCCTGCAGTACTCGGGCGACATCGGCAAGGCCCTCGTGGCCGGCGCCGACACCGTCATGCTCGGCTCCCTGCTGGCCGGCTGCGAGGAATCCCCCGGCGAGGTCGTGTTCACCAACGGCAAGCAGTTCAAGCGCTACCGCGGCATGGGCTCGCTCGGCGCGATGAGCTCGCGCGGGCGCAAGTCCTACTCCAAGGACCGCTACTTCCAGGCCGACGTCACCTCCGACGATAAGATCGTCCCCGAGGGCATCGAGGGCCAGGTGCCCTACACCGGCTCCCTCGCCTCGGTGATCTACCAGCTCGTCGGCGGCCTGCACCAGACCATGTTCTACCTGGGTGCCTCCACGATCTCCCAGGTCAAGGCCAACGGTCGCTTCGTGCGCATCACCAGCGCGGGCCTGCGCGAGTCGCACCCGCACGACGTCCAGATGACGACGGAAGCGCCGAACTACCACTCCTCGTCGGCGAAGTAATCGCAGATCGAGAGGTCATGACGGGCGGGAGCAGTCGCTGGGCTGCTCCCGCCCGCTTCTTGTCTTCAAGGGTGACCGGGGGAGATGCGCTGTCTGAGTTGGTAGCGGGCATGTTGTGTCTTGGAAACATTCAAGGGTTTATGTGGCGACTGTGTGGGTGGGGAGCTGTGTAAAGAGGACGGGGAGCTGGTTCTTTCGTTAAGTCGTGGCAGTGTGGCCCGTCTTGTTATCCGGACTCTTCAGTGGGCTGTCTTGTTGGGGGTGGAGGAGGAAACTAAAGTAAAACCGACCGTCGGTTTGGAATGGAGGTTGTATGAATCAGGCCGAGAAATCCGAGCGTGCCCGGGAAGCGATCTGCGTAGCCGCCCGTCAGCTCTTCGCAGAGAAGGGCTACGACACGACCACCATGCAAGATATCGTCAGGACGAGTGGCATGTCGAAGGGGGCGATTTATCATCATTTCTCGTCAAAGCAGGAGGTGCTGCGTTCCGTTATAGAGGGAGAGTGGCGCTATCTCAACGTATTTGTCGAAGACCTTGCTGCGCAATCTGATGCGTCGGTGACCGATAGAATGAAGGTCCTTGCGACGCACATGGTCGCGTCTAGTCCGCAAAGTGGTCTCGGACGCGCCAACTGGGTGAGTGAGGTTCCTGAAGCCTTACTGGAATCATTGCGTCACTCGCTGACGAAGCTTGCGCCCCACCTGGAACAAATGCTGCGCCAGGGAATGGAGTCTGGTGAAATCGGCTGTATCTTCCCCCATGAAGTCGCCGAAGTGTTGGTCCTCCTTGTCGATGTGTGGGTCGATCCGCTGATCGTTGCGGATACGTATGAGCGAATGTGTCAAAAGGTGGACTTCATCGCCGCGTTCCTCGAGCGTTTCGATGCGCAGGTACTCAGTGAGGACGCTATCGCAGTTATCAAGAACGGGGTAGGTCGTTTCTATGAGTGAACGCAAATCCTACTCCATTCTCATGGTGAATTTGCCGTTTTCTGGACACACGAACCCGACGCTCGGCTTAGCACGGATGCTCACTGATATGGGGCATCGTGTCACTTATGTTCATTCGCCTACGTGGCGAGAAACGGTGGAAAATACGGGCGCACGTTTTGTCCCTTACGATGACTATCCCCTCTTCCCGAGTCCATTCCAGGATCGCATGCGCTGCTGGCGTGCGGCTTATCGGACGGTGCTGCGTATTGGCGCAGAATACGACTGCCTGATCTACGAAATGCTTTTTGTATCAGGCAAGGCGCTCGCTGACCGTTTGGGGATAGTCCCCATTAGGCTATTTTCAACCTTCGCACTTAATGAACATGTGCTGGAAGACTTCGGGCGTAACGGCGGGTTGTATCTAACCTCGATCTTCCGTTTTCCGCGCCTGAGATCGCTCATTTCTGCACCTATGAGTAGGAGATATGGCTGGCGATTCCGAGAGCTTGAGGCTGAGATTGTGCGTAATAGCCCTGCTCTCAACATCACCTACACGCCTCGTAGCTTCCAGGTGTACGCCAATGAATTTCCTCAATCACGGTATGCATTCGTAGGTGCATCTATCGATGGACGTCGCCACGAGCCATTTGAGCCTCCTGAGGGCAGTGGGTCTCTCGTCTACATATCTCTCGGAACAGAACTCAATAAATCCGAACGGTTCTTCCGTCGGTGCGTGGCAGCTTTCGGCAGCACTGGTATGCGTGTTGTCATGGCAATCGGCGACTCGGTGCGCCCCGAGAGCCTAGGACCCGTTCCTCATACGATGATGGTTCGCCGCAGGGTTCCGCAGCTCGAGGTGCTTTCGCGAGCATCTCTCTTTATTACCCACGGCGGTATGAACAGCGTCAATGAGGCACTCTTCTACGGTGTACCGATGCTGGTTGTTCCTGTTGGTAATGACCAGCCGACTGTGGCGCGGCGGGTGGAGGAACTGGGATTGGGTGAAGCGTTGGACATCCGCGAAGCAACTCCCGATGTCCTTCGTGAGGCGGCAATGCGCGTGCTATCGGATCGTGAGTGCCATGCGCGCCTGTCCGCGTTTCGCCAAGAGACGCGGAACGCAGGGGGCAACGCAAAAGCGGTGAAGCTCATCCTTGAACAGCTCGATCGAGCGTGAACTGCGGGCGGGAGCAGTCGCTGGGCTGCTCCCGCCCGCGCTATCCTAGGGGTGCGAAAACTCACAACACCGCAAAGGAGCTGCTCAGATGCTCATCCTCATCGATCACGCGAACGTCGATTCCATCGCCAAGACCCTGGAATACCTGCCCATTGACGGCGTGACCACCAATCCGACGATCCTGTACCGCGAGGGCAAGGAACCTCTCGAGGTGCTCCACGCCATTAAGCAGCTCCTGCCCGACGGCGCTCAGCTGCACGTCCAGATCGTCTCCCAGCGCGCCGATGACATGGTCGCCGAGGCCCGTGCCCTGCGCGGCGAGATCGGCGGCAACCTCTTCATCAAGCTCCCCGTCACGCGCGAAGGTTTCGCCGCCATCCCGCGCATCGTGCGCGAAGGCATGCAGGTCACCGCGACCGGCATCCACTCCTCGATGCAGGGCTTCATGGCCGCCAAGGCGGGCGCCCGCTACGTCGCCCCCTATGTCAACCGCATGGACAACTACGGCATCGACGGCGTGCGCGTCGCCTCCGAAATCCACCGCACCCTGCGTTCCTACGACTTGAAGGCCGACGTTCTGGCCGCGTCCTTCAAGAACTCCGAGCAGGTCCTCGAGCTGGTCCGCCAGGGCGTGGGTGCTATCACCGCGGCCCCCGACGTGCTGGCCGCGCTCATCAAGAACCCCGCGACTGACGCAGCCATTGCGGACCAGAACCGCGACTTCGGCTTCCTCGTCGGCGAGCGCCGCACGTGGCTGGACCTCATCAAGGAAAAGTGAGCTGTGCGTAGAGGCCCGGAGGTGGTGACTCGCCTCCGGGCCTCTCGCATACCCGCATTGCTGCTGCGCCACCGGCGTTCCGTTGGCTGCGCCACCGGTGTTCCGGGCGCCGTCGGGCCCGCCTGCCCGCTCACGGTCCGCGCCACGAGCTTCGCTCGGCGCGTCGGCTCGAAGCCCGGCCAGGCCGCGGCCCCGCCGGCGCCCTCCACACTGGTGGCGCGTTGCGCGTGCCCGGCCCACGTTACCTGCAGCCCTCGCGCCTCTTCACCGCTGATCCCCACCAATTTCGCATGCAATTCCCCTGTGACTATTTCAAACCATGAATTTACAGCGTTGGAATTGCAACGTTTTCAGACTCTGTTGAATCTTCACCTAATCGAATTGCATGCGACTTTTGTGGGCGAACAGGCATCGCTCCCCGCCGGCACCCTCCACACTGGTGGCGCGTGGTGCGCGTTGCTCGGCAAAACCCTGTACCCCCAGGTGTCATCCGGATAGGTTGTGCGCACGTGGATAGGTTATGCACATCCGGATAGCTTATTAAGCTATCCGGATGCTCGTTACCTATCCGGATGTTGCTTACCTATCCGTATGTGAGCTGGTGGCCGACGGCCTTGGCCTGTCCACTCGAGCGAGCCCGCGTTCAGGCTTGTTGCTAAGTGGTGTTACACCACTTAGGTGGGTATTACACCAGTTCGGAGGTGGTGTAATGCTCCCTAACTGGCGTCATCCTCCCGAACTGGCGTCATGTCCCTTGGTCTGGTCCTGTGTAGGGCATGGGGATAGTTCCCTGACAATGTCGCATGCAATTTCCCTGTCAACCTTTCAGATATTGAAAGATATGCGCTGGAATTGCAACGTTTTCAGGCTTTGTTGAATCTTCACTTAATTGAATTGCATGCGACTTTTGGGGGCAGGCCGCGCTACTCGCGGCGCCCTCCACACTGGTGACGTGTTGCGCGTACTGGTGACGTGTTGCGCGTTGCTCGGCCAGGCTCGCCTCACCCCAGCCATCGCGTCACCTAGCTGCCGCACCCTCCATGCAGCTCGTCCATGCACCGCACGGAGGACTCTTCAGACACAACGAAAACGGGGGCCGACCGCCGACCCCCGCCCGACGTGTTCTTACTCCTGGTCGCCGCCGCGGCCTCGCGGCGTGATCTGGGGCCACTCGCGGTCGATGTTCGCGTCCTTGCCCTGCTTGCGCAGGTACTTCTCGAAGTCCTCGGCCCAATCCTGGTGAGCCTGGAGCTGATAATCCATGAGCTCCAGGGCGCTCATGGACCCCAGCTGCGGGTACTTATCCACCATGCCGGCGAGCACGTCGAGCGTCATGGCCACGTCGACCTCGGCCGTGTGAGCGTCCGGGGAAGCGACCGCCCCGTAGACGGGCGCCATCTCCGTCAGCGTCTTCTTGCCCTTGCGGAAGCGGTCGAGCTTGCGGTCCAAAACCAGCGGGTCGACAACCAGCATCGGCGCACCCTCCAGGCGCTCCTCGAAGGACCCCAGGTGGTGGCGGCGCAGCTCCTGGTTCACCAGCGTGATGTCGTAGGTTGCGTTGAAGGCGACGACCGGGTATCCGCGCAGCCAGTGCTCGACGATGGAACCGGCCAGCTCGTGCAGGACCTCCTCGATGGGGCGGCCGTCGCGGCGCGCCTGCTCGGTCGTGATGCCGTGGACGGCCGTGGCCTGCTCGGGGATCTCGACGCCCGGGTCGGTCAGCCACGTGGCCACCTGGTCGGGGGCGCTGACGCCGCTGCGGTAGGAGGCGCCGTCGATGCGCAGCACCAGCGCGGCGGTGACGAGGCGGTCCTTGAGTGCGCGCACGCCCGTCGTCTCGGTGTCAAAACCCATCCATGGGTCGTCGATCCAGCTCATGATTGCTCCTCGCCTTGCCGGTGACTCCAGTGTGGCAGAGGGCGGGCACATCTGCGTCCCGGAGGCAGTGGAAGCGTGCTGGAGGCAGTAGAATCGGGTCATGAGCGACGAAGTGGAAATCGGTCGTGGCAAGCGCGGGCGCCGCGCCTACACGCTGGACGATATCGCCCTCGTGCCCGCGCGGCGCACCCGGGATCCCGAAGACGTCAACGTGGGCTGGCAGATCGACGCTTACCACGTCGACATTCCCGTGATGGCGGCCCCGATGGACTCGGTGATGAGCCCGGAGACGGCGATCGCCTTCGGCCGCCTCGGTGGTATCGGCGTGCTCGACCTGGATGGCCTGTGGACCCGCTACGAGGATCCGACCCCGATCCTTGAGCGCATCTCCCACCTGGGCGAGGAGGAGTCGATCGCGTCCCTCCAGCGCATCTATTCGGAGCCGATTAAGCCGTCGCTGATCACCGCGCGCCTCAAGCAGCTGCGCGAAGCCGGCGTGGTGGTCGCCGGCAAGCTCTCACCCCAGCGCGTGCAGAAGTACTGGCGCGCGGTCGTGGACGCGGGCGTTGACCTGTTCATCATTCGCGGCTCGACCGTGTCCGCCGAGCATGTCTCCTCGCGCAGCGAGCCCCTCAATCTCAAGCGTTTCATCTACGAGCTGGACGTCCCCGTCATCGTCGGTGGCGTGTGTACGGATGCGGCGGCTCTGCACCTGATGCGTACGGGCGCGGCGGGTGTCCTCGTCGGTTTTGGCGGGGGAGCGGCGCACTCGACGCGCCAGTCCCTGGGCGTGCACGCGCCCATGGCGACGGCGATCGCGGACGTGGCGGCAGCCCGTCGCGACTACATGGACGAGTCCGGCGGCCGCTACGTGCACGTCATCGCGGACGGCGGCATTGGTCGCTCCGGTGACCTGTCGCGCGCGATTGCGTGCGGCGCGGACGCTGTCATGCTGGGTGCGGCGATCGCTCGCGCGGAGGAGGCTCCCGGGCGCGGCTGGCACTGGGGGTCGGAGGCGACGCACCCGGATATGCCGCGCGGCCAGCGCGTCCACGTGGGTACGACGGGCACGCTTGAGCAGATCCTCTATGGCCCCTCGACGCGCGCGGATGGTTCGCTGAACTTCATTGGCGCGCTCAAACGGACCATGGCCTCGACGGGATACTCGGAGGTCAAGGATCTGCAGCGCGCCCAGGTGGTCGTCTCCCCGTACTCGGCGTCCTAACCTTCGTTCGCTCCGCGACGAGGCCGGGGCTGGGTATGCCGAGGCCTGGGGAACGCCGCGACCTCGGCTCAGTTTGACGAGGCCGGGGCCGCTTCTCGCTGTCGGGTGCACGCTCGCCCGGAAACGCCTTGTATTTGCGGGAATATTCTCAATGTCTTCCGCACACGTGTGCATGTGATTACACTTGTCATAACTCGTGTTGCCGTTGGTAAAGACGCCTGCGGCACGGGGCTGGTCGGCCCCTCACGGTGAGGTGAGGTTGAGAGGACATCCCGATGAAGTGCGGGACACGATCACTAGCTGCATTCGGCGCGCTCGCGCTGTCCGCGATCGGGCTTGTGCCCGCCGCATGGGCGGCTGATGCGGGCCAATCGGGTGCTGTGGAAGCAAGCCAGTCGGGAGCTGCGCAGACTGAGGGCACGCAGGCCCAGTCAGGTGCGGCGCAGCCTGAGGAGCCGACGCAGCCCGCTCAATCTTCCGCTCCCGAGACTTCCGCGCAGTCGGGGGAGGCCAGCCCAGGCCTCGTCGATACGCCGATCCCGGACATCCAGGCCGTGGGTGCGGGGGATGATTCCGCGATGGTGGGGGCCGCCGTGACGACGCTTGGCGTTGTGACCGCCGCGTACCCGGCCGCCGAGTCCGGCTTGGGCGCGACGCTGGACGGCTACACGATCCAGACCCCCGGGTCGGGCGGCGCGTGGGATGAAGGACGCGCGAGTTCGGATGCTCTGTTTGTCTACGCGGGGAAGAACGGCCAGGTTCCAGCGGTCGGAACGTGCGTGCGCGTCACCGGAACGGTTGGTGAGTTCCCCGCGACGACCGCGAAGGGAAACCTGCAGAGCCTCACCCAGTTGGCGGTGACCTCCGTGAGTAACGTCGAGGGCTGCCAGGCCGTGACACCCACGCCGGTGACCGGTGTCCCTACCCCCGATCAGGCGGAGCCCTACGAGTCGATGCTCCTGGCTCCCCAGGGCACGTGGACCATTACCGACAACTACCAGACGAACCAATACGGCACCCTCGCCCTCACCCCGGGTGAGAGCCCGCTGCGCTCGGCCACCGACGTGGTCGCTCCCGGGCAGGCGGCCCGCGACTACGAGGCCGCCAATGCTGCGCGCGTCATCGCCCTCGATGATGGCACGAACACGAACCTGCTGAAGGGGGCCGCCACCGAGGCCGCCTACGCCTACCTGGCCAACGGCTCGCCCGCACGCGTCGGCTACCACGTGTCCTTCGCGGGGCCGGTTGTCCTTGAACCCAGGCACGGGTCCTTCGTTTTCCAGCCGACCTCCATGGTCGCCGGGTACCCTGACCGCTCGCCCGTCACCATCACGGGGCAGCGTCCGAGCGCCCCCACGGTCGGAGGTGACACGCGCGTGGCGACCTTCAATGTCCTCAACTACTTCTCGGACCTGGGCGTCGACGAGGCCGGATGCACGGGCTACCCCGACCGCACGGGCGCCTTCGTGACGGCGAAGAAGTGCAAGGTGCGCGGCGCGTTCTCGCGCGAGGCCTTCGCGAACCAGGAGGCCAAGATCGTCTCAGCGATCAACGCCTTGGGGGCCGACGTGGTCGCCCTGGAGGAGATCGAAAACCCGGTGGCCGTGGGCGTGGGAACGGACCGCGACGCATCCCTGGCGCGCCTTGTCGAGGCCCTCAACAAGGCAGCGGGAGCGGGGACCTGGGCGTACGTGCCCTCGCCCAAGACCGTTCCCGAGGCCGAGGACGTCATCCGCGTCGCCTTCATCTACAAGCCCGCGACCGTCGCCCCCATCGGTGAGTCGCTCATTGACGACGACCCGGCGTTCACGGGCCTGGCGCGCCAGCCTCTTGCTCAGGAGTTCGTGCGTGTCACCGCCGAGCGATCCACGCCCGCCTCCTTCGTCGTCGTCGCCAACCACTTCAAGTCGAAGGGGTCCGTGCCCGAGGGCGCGGGCGAGGGCAACGTCGACAACGGCGACGGCCAGGGCAACGCGAACGCGATCCGCGTCGCACAGGCCGAGGCGCTGGCATCCTTCGCCGCTCGCTTCTCGGACAAACCGACCCTGCTCGTCGGCGACTTCAACTCCTACTCCCAGGAGGACCCGATCAAGACCCTCGAAAACGCGGGCTGGGCGCACGTATCCGGCGCTGGCGAGTCCTCCTACGTTTACTCGGGGCGCTCGGGATCGCTCGACCATGTCTTCGCCAACGCGGCCGCCAAGCCGCTCCTCGCGGGGGTGACCAGCTGGGCCGTCAACGCCCAAGAATCCATCGCATTCGAATACTCGCGGGCCGGTATGAACGCTCACCTGGCCGTCGAGGCGGACAACCCCTACCGCTCCTCGGATCACAACCCCGAGCTCATTGGGCTCACCCTGAGCGGTCGAGAGGATCCAGCCCCGGCGCCGAGCGCCGACCCGTCCGCCGCCCCAACAGAGGCGCCCAGCCCGGCCCCGGCCTCGTCCCAAGCCCCGTCCCCGGCGCCCCAGCGCGGCCTCTCCCAGGGGACCACGGCCTCGCCCCGCGCGACACCCACGCGCCAGACCCGCACCCCAGGTAACCTGCCGCGCACCGGCACCGATGCCGACCGAGCGGTGGGCTTGGGTGTCCTCCTTGCCGCAGCGGGCGGTGGCCTCCTCCTCGTCGCGCGTCGCGTTCGCCGCCGCGGCTGACCCCACAAACTCCCCACGCACAATGCAGGACGCGGCGCCGGCGCCGCCCCGATGAAAGGAACACACCCATGCACAGACCATGGACTCGACTCGCGCTCGCCTCGGCGGCCGCCCTCTCCCTGGCGTCCCTGCCAGCCGCAGCGCTCGCGGCCGGGCAGGACGAGGCCTCAGCGGACGAGGCCGCGCCGATCACCCTCGACCTCTACACCCTGACGGACGTTCACGGACACATCCAGCAGGTCACCAAGAAGGGTGTCGTGCGCGAGGCCGGGCTGCCCGCGATGAACTGCTATCTGAAGAAGGCACGCGCGACGAACCCCAACTCCTCGTTCACGCTGCTGGGCGACAACATTGGCGCGTCCCCCTACATTTCGGGCGCGCTCAAGGACAACCCGACCATCGCGGCGCTCAACACAATGAACCCTTTGGCCTCGACGATTGGCAACCACGAGCTGGACATGGGACAGGCCGTCTTCAAGCAGCGCGTTGACGGGTCGAACCCGAGCGAATTCGTGCAGGCGACCTTCCCCTACCTGGGGGCCAACATCGAGGGCATGGGCACCTACGGTGACGGCATCCCGTATCTGGGGGACTACAAGGTGTGGACGTCGCCCTCGGGCATGAAGGTGGCGTTCATCGGTGCAATTGCTCAGGACGTGCCCTACAAGCTCAGTCCCGGCACGACGGAGGGCCTGACATTCACTGACCCGATCGCGCGCATCAATTCCCTGGCTGCGAAGCTGAAGACCAGTGGACAGGCCGACGTCGTCATCGCCATGCTCGACGACGACGTGAAGAACAACTACACGAAGGTCGGCAAGGACGTCGACGGCCTCATGGGCGGGGACACGCACGTTCCCTACGAGTTCGACCACGTGAACTCGGTCGAGGCCTTCAACTCCGCGAACCCACGCCTGGCGGGCATCGCGTCGGGCTCGTACACGGACAACCTGGGCCTCATCCGCCTGACGATCGACCCCGCGACGCGCCAGGTGACCAGTGCGGACTCGATCCTCATCCCTGCCGCCGAGGTCGCCCAGTGCGGTGCGGACCCCGATACTCAGGCCATCGTCGATAAGGCCGAGGCCGACTCGAAGGAAGCTGGCAAGCGCGTCGTCGCCACCGGGTACACGGAGCCCTTCAGGCGCGGCGTCTTCACCACCCCCGAGGGGGCCACGGATCCCGGATCGAACCGAGGCATCGAGTCCTCCCTGGGCGACCTGGTGGCCGACTCCCTGCGTGAAACCATCCTCACCCCGGACGGAAAGAGCGTCGACATCGGCATGATCAACGCGGGTGGCCTGCGCGCCGACCTGGTGCCGAACGAGGACGGGACGATCACGTACGCGCAGACCTACGAGGTCGAGCCCTTCTCCAACGAGCTGGGATACGTCACGCTCAAGGGATCGGACGTCAAGGACGCGCTCGAGCAGCAGTGGAAGACGGACCTGAACTCGCAGAACTCCCGGCCCATGCTCAAGCTTGGCCTGTCCTCGAACGTGCGCTACACCTACGACCCGGCGAAGCCCTACGGGGAGCGCATCACGTCGGTGACGATCAACGGCGAGCCGCTGAAGGCCGACGCGACGTACACGGTCGGGTCCGTGACCTTCCTGCTCGCTGGCGGTGACTCTTTCGACGCCCTGACCCGCGGGGGAGCGGCCACCACGAACGGAAACCTGGACCGCGACTCCTTCAATGCCTACCTGGGTGCGCATTCGGGGACGGCGGCCCGCTCCCTCCAGGACGCGGGCGGCCTGACGCCGCGCGAGGCGAAGTCCTCGATCGGCCTGACCCTGCCCACCGAGGCGGTTGCCGACGGCTCGATGGTGACGATCCCGCTGCGCGGCCTGTCCTTCTCCGAGGGGCCGTCCATCACCACGAAGGTGCGCGTGAGCGCCGGGGGAGCGCAGGCCGTGGCCGAGGTCGATAACTCCCTCGTGGACGCGCATGCCTCCGACGCTGCCTCGGTCATCACGACGGACGGGGCAGGCCAGGCGAGCGTGGACGTGACGGTCGTCGGCGCCTGCGAGGGCAAGGCCGCTGGCGAGGTCGTGAACGTGCCCGTCACGGTTGCCACCGACTTCGCGACGGTCGTCGAGGCCTCGGACGGCCTGACGATCCCCGTGACCTGCGCGGGAACGGCGGCGCCCGCCCCGAGCCCCTCGACCGATGCTGCGGATGGTTCCCAGTCCGGCAGCCAGGCGCCAGCTCCGACGCAGCACAAGAACGCGAAGGCTCCCAAGAGCTCCCTGGCCCGCACGGGCGCGGACACGGAGGGCCTGGTCGGAGCGCTGTTTGTCGGTGCGATCGGTGTTGCCGGGCTGGTCGCCCGTCGCCGCGCCAATCGTTACCAAAGCGAGAACAAGTAGCCCTTGACAGGCGCGGAGGCGGCGCGAGACACTCGGATCAGACGTAAAAGTCGATCATGACAAATGTTCGCGCAATGGCTGCGCGGACACGATCCGCGGCTCGCGCCGCCACCGGTTCAAGGAAGAATCCACATCAACGGAGGAAAACACTCATGAAGCACCTCACGAAGCTCCTCGCCGCGGCGGGAGTCGCAACCCTCGCCTTGGCCGGCTGCGGTGGCGGCGGAGGGGCCACCACCAGCCAGTCCACGGGGACGAAGGACGCCAGCTCGTTCAAGGCCTGCGCGGTCTCGGACGCCGGCGGCTGGGACGATAAGTCATTCAACGAGTCCGCCTATGACGGCCTCAAGGCCTCCCAGTCCAGCCTCGGTATCCAGATCAACACGGCCGAGTCCAACTCGGACGCCGACTTCAACCCGAACGTGGAGTCCATGGTCTCCGACGGCTGCAACCTGATCATCGGCGTCGGCTTCAACCTGGAGAAGGCCATCCACACTTCCGCCGACGAGAACAAGGACCTGCACTACGCCCTCGTCGACTCCAGCTTCAACGATGGCAACAACAACACGGTGACGGTGGAGAACGCGCGCCCGCTGCTCTTCAACACGGCCGAGGCCGCCTACCTGGCGGGCTACGTCGCCGCGGGCATGACGAAGACCGGCAAGGTCGCGACCTTCGGTGGCATCCAGATCCCCTCGGTGACGGTGTTCATGGACGGCTTCGCCGATGGTGTTGCGGCCTACAACAAGGCCAAGGGGACGAGCGTCCAGCTGCTCGGCTGGGACAAGGCCACGCAGAACGGCTCCTTTACGCAGTCCTTCGACGATCAGACGCTGGGCAAGGAGCAGGCGCAGCAGTTCATCTCCCAGGGTGCGGACATCATCATGCCCGTCGCGGGCCCGGTCGGCCTGGGTGCTGCTGCGGCCGCCAAGGCGGATGGAAACACCTGGATCATCGGCGTTGACTCCGACTGGTACGAGGCGAACCCCGACTACTCCTCGATCGTACTGACCTCGGTCATGAAGGAGATCGGCGCCTCGGTCGAGCAGGCGATTCAGGACTCCGTGAACGGTAAGTTCAGCGCGACCCCGTACGTGGGCACCCTGGCCAACGGCGGTGTCTCGATCGCTCCGTTCCACGATTTCGACGACAAGGTGTCCGCTGAGCTGAAGGCGGATCTGAGCAAGCTCACGGACGACATCAAGTCCGGCAAGCTCGTGATCGAATCGCAGAACGCCCCGAAGTGATGCGATGCGTGTGGGGCTGGCGGCGGTGACGCTGTCGGCCCCACACGGGCATCGGGGCGGGGTGCGCCCACCGGCTGGGGAAGGTCGAAGGAATGAAATTAGAGCTGCGGGGGATCACGAAGAGGTTTGGTCCCCTCATCGCCAATGACTCGATTGATTTAACGATCGAGGAGGGGCATATTCACGCCCTGCTCGGAGAGAATGGCGCGGGCAAGTCCACGCTCATGAACGTCTTGTACGGCATGCACGCACCCGATGAGGGTGAAATTCTCATCGACGGTACGCCCGTGACGTTCAAGGGGCCGGGAGATGCGGTCGCGGCGGGTATCGGCATGGTGCACCAGCACTTCATGCTGATCCCTGTTTTCACGGTCGCGGAGTCGATTGCCCTGGGTTTTGAGCCGACCGGCCCGGCGGGGATTATCAGCCGAGAGCGCGCACGGCGCACGGTGCGCGAGGTGTCGGCGCGTTTCGGCTTCGACCTGGACCCTGATGCCCTCATTGAGGATCTGCCCGTGGGCGCTCAGCAGCGGGTGGAGATCGTCAAAGCCCTGTCGCGTCAGGCGAAGGTCCTCATCCTCGATGAGCCGACGGCCGTGCTGACCCCTCAGGAGACGGATGAGTTGATGACGATCATGCGTCAGCTCGCCGATGCGGGGACGTCGATCGTGTTCATTACCCACAAGCTGCGCGAGGTGCGCGCCGTGGCCGACGAGATCACGGTCATTCGCCGCGGCCGCGTCGTGGGGCACGCGTCCCCGAGCGATTCCGAGGCCTCGCTGGCCACGCAGATGGTGGGACGCGAGGTGCTCATGCGCGTGGAGAAGGATCCCGCGCATCCCGCTGGCGGCGGCCTAGCCTTCGAGGACGTGTCCCTGCTCGGTGCGGGCGGCGTGCCGCTTCTCGACCACGTGTCCTTCGACGTTCCGCGCGGTGAGATCCTGGCGGTCGCCGGCGTGCAGGGTAACGGGCAGACGGAGCTGGCGGAGGTGATCCTGGGCCTGCGCACCCCCGACAGCGGCGTGATCCGCCTCGAGGACGCGGACATTACGCGTGCGAAGCCGCGTCAGTCCCTGGACGCGGGAGTCGGTTTTATCCCCGAGGACCGCTCGACGGATGGCATCATCGCTTCGTTTTCGATCGCGGATAACCTGGTGTTGGACCAGTTCCGCTCCTCGGCTTTCGCCTCGTTCGGCTCCCTGAAACGCGGCGCGATTGCGCGCAACGCCCGCGACAAGGAGGCGGAGTACGACATCCGCCTGACCTCGATTGAGGATCCCGTGTCCTCCCTGTCGGGCGGCAATCAGCAGAAGGTGGTCGTGGCCCGTGAGATGTCGCGCGACCTGACGCTGCTCGTCGCCAACCAGCCGACGCGCGGTGTCGACGTCGGCTCGATTGAGTTCATTCACCGCCGGATCGTGGACGTGCGGGACCAGGGCTGCGCGGTCCTGCTGATCTCCTCGGAACTCGACGAGGTTGTCTCGCTGGCGGACCGTATCGCCGTCATGTACCGCGGCCGCATCGTGGGCATCGTCCCGGCTGACACGGGCCGTGACGTCCTCGGCCTGATGATGGCGGGTGTCCCCTTGGACGAGGCCGTGGCCGCCTCCTCGGGCTGCGCCACGGACCCCGGGGCTGTCAGGAAGGAGGAACAATGAGCGCGCGCACGAGTAACGGGCCGGGCATCCTCACCCGGATCTTTGGCTCGCAGTGGTTCGTCTCGGTGCTGGCCGTCCTCATTGCGTTTGTGATCGGTGCGGTCCTCATCGCGCTGTCGGGGGCGTCCGTGGTGGACGCCTACTACGCGATGTTCCGCGGATCGATCATCGACCCCAACGCGGCGACCTTCGTCCGCCAGATCAAGCCGCTGACGGACTCCCTGTTCTATTCGATCCCGCTGATCATTTCGGGCCTGGGCCTGGCGCTCGGTTTCCGAGCCGGCCTGTTCAACATCGGAGGTAAGGGCCAGATCATCGTCGGAGCGCTCGCGGCCGTGTGGGTGGGCTTCGCGGTGAACCTGCCGCCGGTCCTCCACACGCTGGTGGCCCTCCTTGTCGCGATTATTGCGGGTGGTCTGTACGGCGGCATCGCGGGCGTCTTGAAGGCGAAGACGGGCGCGAACGAGGTGATCGTGACGATCATGCTCAACTCGATCGCGACGCTGGGTCTGGGGTACACGCTCACGCAGAAGGCGTGGCAGGTGCCCGGCTCGAACCAGCCGGTGACGCCGAAGGTCGCGGACAGCGCGGCTCTGACGCGTCTGCTCCCCGCGCCCTTCAAGCTGCATGTCGGTTTCATTGTCGCCCTGGTTGCCCTCGCCTTCTTCTGGTGGCTCATCGAGCGCTCGACGCTGGGGTTCCAGATTCGCGCGGTCGGCGCGAACGCGGCCGCCGCTCGCACGGCCGGCATCTCGGTCGAGCGCATCACGGCGATCACGATGGTTCTCTCGGGCGCGTTCCTGGGCCTGGCTGGCGCGAACGAGGCCTTGGGAACCATCGGGTACGTCTCGCGCGACGTGGCCGGTTCGATCGGCTTCGACGCGATCACGGTGGCCCTGCTGGGGCGCAACAAGACGTGGGGAACATTCGGTGCGGGCCTCCTCTTTGGTGCCTTCAAGGCGGGTGGCTACACGATGCAGGCCAAGGGCGTGCCGATCGACATGATCCTGATTCTGCAGTCGGTGATCGTCCTCCTGATTGCCGCGCCGGCGCTGGTGCGCTGGCTGTTCCGTCTGCCCGATGTGCGCGCGCTGGCCGCGCAGACGCGAAAGGGGAACGCTGATGAGCACAAGTGAGTCCACCGTGGTCACGCAGGTTGAGGCGAAGCGCTCCTGGAAGCTGCCTGGCATCTACGTGGCGGCCTGCGTTCTGCTCGTCGTCTTCGCGGTGGCTGCCCGAGGCGACATGACGCTGCGCCTGAACGACAAGTCGCAGTCCTATACGATCCCCGACATCGTTACCGCGGGTGCCCCCATCGTGTGGGTGCTTGCAGTCCTGACGATCGCGATCACCGCGTGGACGGTTGTGGCGACCGTGCGGCGCATCACCCAGCCCGCGTGGGCGCGCGTTGGAGGGATGGCCGTCGTCGGGTTGTCGACGATCCTGGGATTCCTGTTCTACGCGGGCTCCGGGTCGACGGGCGTCGTCACCCTGACCTCGACCCTCGTGTCCACCGTGGCGATTTCGACGCCGCTCATCTTCGGCTCCCTCTCGGGTGTCGTTTCGGAGCGCGTCGGCGTCGTGAATATCGCGATTGAGGGCGATCTGCTCGTCGGCGCGTTTGCGGGCGTTATGGCGGCCTCGTACTTCCAGACCCCCTACGCGGGCCTCGTCGCCGCACCCCTCGCGGGCGCGGCCCTGGGGTCCCTGCTGGCGCTGTTCTCCGTTAAGTACGGGGTCGACCAGATCATCGTCGGCGTCGTCCTGAACGTCCTGGCGCTGGGCCTGACGACGTTCTTCTACGGGACGATCATGAAGAACTCCCCCGGGAGCCTGAACACCAACCAGTTCTCGCTGTCCGACATTAAGATCCCCGTGCTCTCGGAAATCCCGGTCGTCGGCCCGGTCCTGTTCAACCAGTCGATCCTCGTGTACCTGATGTACGCGGCCGTCATCGCCCTGGCGTTCTTCCTGTTCCGTTCGCGCTGGGGGCTGCGCCTGCGAGCCTGCGGTGAGCACCCGCGCGCCGCCGATACCGTCGGTATCAACGTGGGGCGCACGCGCACCCTCAACACGATCCTCGGCTCGTCGTTCGCGGGCTTGGGCGGCGCGTTCTTCACGATCGGTTCCGGCCTGGCCTTCACGGATAACATTTCCGCGGGCAACGGCTATATCGCCCTGGCCGCCATGATCCTGGGCAAGTGGAACCCGCTGGGTGCCATGGGCGCGGCCGTCATGTTCGGTTTCGCGCAAGCCCTGGCGCGCATGCTGCCCAACATCGAGCCCGCGATCCCCGCGGACCTCGTGTCGATGATCCCCTACGTGGTCACGATCGTGGCCGTTGCTGGATTCGTCGGCAAGTCGCGCGCGCCCGCCGCCGAGAACATCCCCTACGTGAAGTGAGAACTCGTATGGATCCAACAGATATTGACTGGGAGGCGTTGCTGGCCGAGGCTATCGAGGCCATGCACCACGCCTATTGCCCCTACTCGAACTTCCCCGTGGGGGCTGCGGGCCTGACCGCCGACGGCTGGCTCGTCAGCGGCTGCAACGTCGAAAACGCAGGCTACGGCGTGACCCTGTGCGCCGAATGCGGCATGGTCTCAGACCTCATCCGCTCCGGCGGTGGCACGCTCGTCGCGGTCGTCGCCGTTAACTGCAACGAGGAGCCGGTGGCCCCGTGCGGGCGTTGCCGCCAGCTCATCTACGAGCACGGCGGGCCCTTGTGCCTGGTCCTCATGCCCGGCGGCGTCGCCCCCATGACCGAGGTGCTGCCCGGCGCGTTCGGACCCCACGACCTGTCGAGCGTCGCCCAGGCCACCCCGGCCTCGCCGACGGAGAAAGAAGGACACGATGGCTCTCTTTGATGCCGTTGACATCATCCGCGTCAAGCGCGATGGGGGAGTGCTGACCCCCGACCAGATCGACTGGACGATCGACGCCTACACGAAGGGCGTTATCAAGGACGAGCAGATGGCCGCCCTGGCCATGGCGATTTTCCTGCGCGGCATGGACCGGGGCGAGATTGCCCGCTGGACGGACGCGATGATCCGCTCGGGCGCGCGCATGGATTTTTCCGGCATCGGTAAGCCGACGGCCGACAAGCACTCCACGGGCGGCGTGGGCGACAAGATTACGCTGCCGCTGGCGCCGCTGGTCGCGTGCTTCGGCGTGGCCGTCCCGCAGCTCTCGGGCCGAGGCCTGGGGCACACGGGCGGCACCCTCGACAAGCTCGAGGCGATCCCCGGGTGGCGCGCCCAGCTGAGCAACGATGAGATCATGACCCAGCTGGGTTCCGGCTGCGGCGCGGTCATCTGCGCGGCGGGCTCAGGCCTGGCGCCCGCCGACAAGAAGCTCTACGCGCTGCGCGACATCACATCGACCGTGGAGTCGATCGCGCTGATCGCCAGCTCCATCATGAGCAAGAAGATCGCCGAGGGCACGGGAGCCCTGGTCCTGGACGTCAAGGTCGGATCGGGCGCCTTCATGAAGGACCTGGACGCCGCGCGCGAGCTCGCCCGCACGATGGTGGACCTCGGCCGCGACGCGGGGGTCGCCACGCGGGCGCTGCTCACCGACATGTCCGTGCCGCTGGGACGAAAGATCGGCAACGCTCTTGAGGTCGAGGAATCCGTCGAGGTTCTCGCTGGAGGCGGCCCCGCCGACGTCGTTGAGCTGACCTGCGAGCTGGCGCGCAACATGCTCGACCTCGCGGGGGTGAGCGACGCCGACGTGGAGGCCGCGCTGGCGGACGGGCGCGCGATGGACCGCTGGCGCGCGATGATCCGCGAGCAGGGCGGAGACCCGGATGCGCCGCTGCCGCGCGCCGCGCACACCCACCAGGTCCTCGCCGAGGCCGGGGGAACCGTTGTCGGCATGGACGCCCTGTCCGTGGGCGTGGCCTCGTGGAGGCTGGGCGCAGGCCGCGCCGTCAAGGAGGACCCGGTGCAGGCGGGCGCCGGCATCGAGATCCACGCCAAGCCGGGGGAGCGCGTCGCGGCGGGTCAGCCTCTGCTGACGCTCCACACCGACGACGAGTGGCGCATCGAGCGTGCACTGGAGTCGCTCTCGGGCGCGATCGAGATCGCTGACGGGGTCACCCCCGAGCCTCGCAGCGTCGTGTTGGAGACCGTGTCCTGAAGCCGTGAAACCGCGAGCGCGCAGGGAGGAGGAATCGTGGAAAGGCGTGACGAACAGTCGATCGAGGCCGTCAAGCTCTACTACCAGCAGGGACTGAGCCAGGCCGAGGTCGCCACCCGCATGGGTTTGTCGCGCCCCACGGTCGCCAAACTCCTTGCCCGTGGCCGTGAGCGCGGCTTCGTGACCATCGAGATCCACGATCCCCGCGAGGATGCCTCGGAGATCGCCCTGCGCTTGGAGAAGCGCTTCGGCTTGGCGAGCGTGCGCGTCGCCCACGGCCGCGATATGACCGAGGGCGAGGCCATCGAGCAGGTTGGCCGCGTGGGTGCGGATGTGGTGACTCAGCTCGTGCGCGACGGCATCAGCGTGGGGATTTCCTGGGGGCGCACGATGAGTGCGCTCGCGGCTCACCTGACGCGCGCCCCTCGTCAGGGGGTGCGCGTCGTGCAGCTCAAGGGCGGGACGTCGTTTTCTGAGCGGGCGACGCATGATTTTGAGATCATGCGGGCGTTTTGCGAGGCTTTCGATGCGCAGCCGCGCTACCTGCCGCTGCCGGTGATTTTCCAGGACACGGCGATGCTTTCGATCGTGCGCCGCGACCGGGCGATTGAGCGTGTCTTGCAAGAGGGGCGCGGAGTGGACGTGGCGGTCTTTACGGTGGGGGCGCTGGGGCGCGAGGCCCTCTCGCTGAACCTTGGCCAGCTCGAGGACGACGAGGTGGAGGCGCTCCTGCGCGCCGCGGTCGGGGACGCGTGTTCGCGATTTTTTACGCGCGAGGGCGCGGTTGCCCTGGCCTCGGTCGACCGCCGCACGGTCGGTATCACGCTCGAGGAGCTGCGCGCTCGCCCCGTACGGGTGCTGGTTGCAGGTGGGCGAGTCAAAGCGGAGGCGCTGGAGACGGCGCTGCACATGGGGTTGGCCACGCACCTCGTGGTCGATCAGGACCTGGCCCTTGCTCTGTTGGAGAGGCAGGAGAGGGTAATCCCGCGTGGGGCGTTCGAGGACGCCCCGGGCGGATGAGAACATTTGTCAAAGCATTCATTGACACATTTCAATTGCACGGCATAGCCTTGCGACAAGGGTAAAGAAGCCTCGACGGAGCCCCGGCTCCTCGACACCACAGGAGGACACATGCGCTCGACACCGCACATCAACCCCACCGCCCCCATCGCGCCGACGATCCTCCTGCCCGGAGACCCGCTGCGCGCCAAGTTCATCGCCGAGACCTACCTGGAGGATGCGCGCCAGTTCAACGCGGTGCGTAACATGCTGGGCTACACCGGCACCTACCGCGGCACCCCGGTGTCCGTCATGGGCTCGGGCATGGGCATCCCGTCGATCTCGCTGTACGCCCACGAGCTGATCCACGAGTTCGGCTGCACGCGCCTCGTGCGCGTGGGCACCTGCGGCGCCCTGCAGCCCGACGTCAACCTGTACGACGTCGTCGTCGCCCAGGCCGCCTGCTCGAACTCGGCCTTCCTGGACCAGTACCAGATCCCCGGCTCCTACGCGCCGATCGGCTCCTTCCGCCTCATTGAGGACGTGGTGCGCCGCGCCCGCGAGGCCGACGTGCCGATCCACGTGGGTAACATCCTCTCCTCCGACACGTTCTACAACGCGAATCCGACCTTCAACGAGGCCTGGCAGCGCATGGGCGTGCTCGCGGTCGAGATGGAGTCTGCGGGCCTGTACGCGACGGCCGCTCACGCGGGTGTCGAGGCCGTGGGTATCTTCACGGTCTCGGACTCCCTGGTGACGGGCGAGGCTACGGACGCCCAGGCGCGTCAGACCTCCTTTACCACCATGATGGAGCTGGCCCTGCCTCTGGCCCAGCTGTGATGCGACAAGAAAGTAGTTCCATGAAGAAGCGTGACGTGGCCGCACTCATCGACCACACGATCCTCAAGCCCGAGGCCACCAAGGCGGACGTGGCGCGCATCGTCGAGGAGGGGGCCGCGGCCGGTACCTTCTCGGTGTGCGTGTCCCCCTCGATGCTGCCCCTCGACGTTCCCGAGGGCCTGAAGGTCGCCTGCGTGGTCGGCTTCCCCTCGGGCGCGGTCAAGCCCCAGGTCAAGGCTTTCGAGGCCGCCCAGGCGGTCGCCGACGGCGCGGACGAGATCGACATGGTCATCAACATCGAGCTGGTGAAGGACGCGCGCCTCCACGAGCTCGAGGAGGAGATCGCGGACGTGCGTCGCGTCGTCCCTGCCCCGCGCGTCCTCAAAGTCATTATCGAGTCCGCCGCGCTCACCGACGACGAGATCGTCGCCGCGTGCACGGCTTCGGTGGCTGCGGGTGCAGACTTCGTCAAGACCTCGACGGGCTTCCACCCCGCGGGCGGCGCCTCGACCCACGCGGTCGCCCTCATGCGCGCCACGGTCGGCGACGCCCTGGGGGTCAAGGCCTCGGGCGGTATCCGTGACGCCGAGACGGCCGTGGCCATGATCGAGGCCGGAGCCTCCCGCCTGGGCGTCTCTGCGACGACGGCCATCCTGGCAGGACTGGAGGACTGAGACGATGGAGCTGCTCGAGCGCGCCCGCCAGTGGGCGAGCCACGACCCGGACCCCGCCACGGCCTCGGCCCTGAGCGCCGACATTGAGGCCGCGGAGCGCGGCGACGAGGAGGCGGCGGCCCGCGTCGGCGCGGCCATGAACGGCCCCCTCCAGTTCGGCACCGCCGGCCTGCGAGGCGTCGTGGGTCCGGGCGAGTCCCGCATGAACCTCGCGGTCGTCATTCGCGCGACCGCGGGCCTGTGCGAGGTCGTCAAGCGCCACGCAACTGGCACCCCCACGCTGGTCGTCGGCTGCGACGCCCGCTACGGGTCCTCCGAGTTCGCCACGGCCGCCTGCCGCGTCGCCTCGGCTGCGGGGGTCCGCGTCCTCGCGCTGCCGCAGGCCAACCCGACCCCGCTGACCTCCTTCTCGATGCTGCACTTCGACGCGGACGCGGGTGTCATGGTGACCGCCTCGCACAATCCCGCCCCCGATAACGGCTACAAGGTCTACCTGGGCGGCAGCGTCGTTCAGGGCGACGGGCGCGGCGTGCAGATCGTCCCGCCTTTCGATGCCGAGATCGCGGCCGCCATCGAGGCCGCGCCGCCCGCGGATGAGGTCCCGATGAACGACGACCTCATCGAGGCCGTGGACCCGCGCGAGGAGTACGTGGCCTGCGCGTCCGCCCTGGCCTCGGGCGACGCATCGGCGCGCGAGGACCTGCGCATCGTCCTGACCGCCATGCACGGCGTGGGTGCTGAGATTACCTCGCGCGTCCTAGCCGAGGCCGGATTCACCAACGTCTCCCTCGTGGCGGCCCAGGCTGATCCCGACCCCGACTTCCCGACCGTCCCCTTCCCCAATCCCGAAGAGGCCGGCGCGCTCGACATGGCGATTGAGCAGGCGCGCGAGCAAGGGGCAGACCTCATCATCGCGGTTGATCCTGACGCGGACCGCTGCGCGCTCGCGGTGCCAGACCCGGCGTCGGAGACCGGGTGGAGTCCGCTCAGCGGCGATCAGATCGGCTCGCTGTTGGGCGAGTTCCTGGCCTCGCGGGGCCTGACGGGCTCGCTCGCGAACTCGATCGTGTCCTCGCGGCTGCTCTCGAGGATCGCCCGCGCTCACGGCCTCGAGCACCACACGACGCTCACCGGCTTCAAGTGGATCGCACGCGCCCCCGGGCTTGGATTCGGCTACGAGGAGGCCATCGGCTTTTGCTCGGACCCTGCCCACGTGCGCGACAAGGACGGCATCGCGACCTCGGTCGTCGCCGCCTCCCTCGTGGCCTCGCTGAAGGCGCAGGGGCGCAGCGTGTGGGACGAGCTGGAGCGCCTGGCGCGACTGCACGGCTTGCACGTGAGTTCGCCGCTGACCTTCCGCGTCGACGACATCGAGCAGATCGCCAGCGGTATGGCGCGCCTGCGCGCCCAGCCGCCGACCGTCCTCGCCGGTTCGCCCGTCGTCGAGGTCTCGGACCTCTCTCAGGGATACCGCGGCCTGCCGCCCACGGACGGCGTCCTCGTGCTCACCGAGGCCGGGGACCGCGTCATTGCGCGCCCCTCCGGCACCGAGCCCAAGCTCAAGTGCTACCTCGAGGTGATCCTGCCGGTCGCAGACGGGGAGCCGCTGCCCTGGGACCAGGCGCGCGAGCGCCTCGACGCAATTAAGGGAGCTTTCGCCGAGATTATCGGTCTGTAGTCCAGAGGAAGGGGTCCGTCGGCGTATTTTCTGTGGGTATAGCCCTGCGTGAAGAAATAGATAACGCTATACTTGCGTATATGGCAACTCACAGTGAATCGCTGGCGGAGGCCCTTCCCTTCGCCGACCGGCCCGTCGAGAAGGCACCCGGCCACTGGGTCCTTGCACGCGCCGGAAAGACGGTGCTGCGCCCCGGAGGACTCGCGCTCAGCACGTGGGCCCTCAAGCGCGCAGTTCTGCCTGGTTCCGATGTTGTCGAGTTCGCGCCCGGCCTGGGCGTCACGGCCTCGGCGATCATCGGGGTGGGACCCGCCTCCTACGTGGGCGTGGAGCGCGATCCGAACGCTGCGACGCGCGTGGACGCCATTGCATCGGGCGTGGGGCGCTGCGTGAACGCTGATGCTGCCGAGACCGGTCTGCCGGATGAGAGCGCGGACGTCGTCGTCGGTGAAGCGATGCTTTCCATGCAGGGGGAGAAGGCCAAGCGCGCCATCATGGGCGAGGCCGCGCGCATCCTACGACCCGGCGGCCGCTACGTCATCCACGAGCTGGCGATGCGCCCCGACACCATCGGGGAAGAACCCGCTACCGAGATTCGCCGTGCCCTTGCCCGCGCCATCAACGTCAACGCCCGCCCCCTCACGGTCGCGGACTGGAGGCGTGCGCTCGAGGACGTCGGCCTCGTCGTCGAAGAAACCCGTATGGCCCCCATGGCCCTCCTCAAGCCCGGCCGAATGGTCGCCGACGAGGGCGTGCGCGGTGCCCTGCGCATCATGCGCAACGTCGCGCGAGACAAAGACCTGCGTGAACGCGTCACGACGATGGCGCGCACGTTTCAGAAATATGATCGACACCTGTGCGGCGTCGCCATCGTCGCGCGCAAACCCAAGGAGAGCCAATGAGCCTGTCCCTCGATTCGAACACCGAGGTCCCCACGCCCATCATGACGGACCTGCAGGACATCGCCTCGATGATCCAGGTCAACGAGGAAGCCACGGTGTCGCGTACCGTCATGCACGCTGAGGGCGTGCGCCTGGTGCTCTTCAGCTTTGATAAGGACGAGATCCTCAGCGAGCACACCGCTGCGATGCCCGTCATCCTGCACACCCTCGAGGGCGCCCTCGAAATCGAGGCTGACGGTCGCACCGTTGTCCTCAAGCCCGGCGACGTCATCCACTTCGGCACGCGCCTGCCGCACGCCGTGCGCGCGCTCGAGCCCTCGAAGATGGCCCTGTACATGCTCGATCGCCGCGAGCGCCCCAAGGCCTGAGACCCCGACACTGTGCGGCGGGCCCCGTCCTCGTGAGGTGATGCACGAGGCCGGGGCCCGTTTGTCGTATCCGCGGCGGGTGAGCGGGGCATCGGCGCCCCGCGAGGCGTTACTTCAGCGACGCCTTCCCGGCGCCTTTGGCGACCAGCCAGAGGCCGACCTCGACGATGAGCCCCGAGACGATGAAGACGATGGGCACGGAGACGCGCGCGTCCATGAGGGTGGTGGCAGCCAGGGCGATGCCGTGGGCGGTGCCCAGGACGCCACCACCGAAGAGGATGGGCCACGCGGCGCGGTGGGCGCGCTCCCAGTCCTGCGAGCCGGGCTCGACGCCCTGAAGGCGCAGCCCCAGGGGCGGGCGGCACACCCCGGCGCGTGCGGTCAGCCCGGACATGAAGAGGTAGAGGCCGCCCGCGATGAGAGCGAGAGCGAGAAGCAGGAAGACGGCGATCAGTCCGACGTGCACGGGAACCCCTTGGAAGATAAGCGTTTCACGGCCGTTTCACGAGGGGCCGCGCGACCATTCTACCCGGCCCCAGCCTCGTCGCCGCTGAGGCGGGCGGAAACGTCGGGCGGGCAGCGGCGGGCGGAAACGTTGGCCTCCGAGAAAAGCGCGAACCAGCCCCGCTTAGAAGTAGCAGGCGATCGGGCCGTGCGGGCCGGGAACGACGGTGACGGGGGTGTCGAAGATGTCGGTGAGGATCTCCTCGCGCATGATCTCCTCGGGCGTGCCCATGAAGGCGACCCTCCCGTCCTTGAGCGCGCAGATCTGCGAGGCGTAGCGCGCCGCGAAGTTGATGTCGTGCAGGACGATGACGATCGTGCGCGAAAACTCGCGGGCCGCTCGCTCCAGCATGCGCATCATCTCGACGCTGCGCGCGATGTCCAGGTTGTTGAGGGGCTCGTCCAGCAGGACGTACTCGGTCTCCTGAGCGAGCACCATGGCGACGTAGGCGCGCTGGCGCTGGCCGCCCGAGAGCTGATCGAGGTAGCGCCCCTCGAGCTCCTCCAGGTCGAGGAAGCCGATGTAGCGGTCGATGATGGCCTCGTCCTCGGCGCTGAGGCGTCCCTTCGAGTGGGGGAAGCGCCCAAAACCCACCAGCTGACGCACTGTCAGGCGCGAAATGAAGTGGTTCTCCTGGCGCAGGATCGACAGGGTGCGCGCCAGCTCGGCGGACTTCGTCGTGGCCACGTTGAGGCCGCCGACCTCGATCGTGCCCTCGTCGATGCCCAGGAGGCGCCCGATCATGGTGAGGATCGTGGACTTGCCCGCGCCGTTGGGGCCGACGAGCGCCGTGATGCCACCCGTGGGGATGTCGAGGGAGACCGCGCCGATGCGCACGGACGGGGAGTATTGCTTGACGACGGAATCGATGGAGATCACAGGCGGCCCTTCCGCAAAATAGTGACGATGAACGCGAGTCCGCCGACGAACTCGATAATGATGGAGACGACGCCCTGCGTGTTGAAGACGTGATTCATGACGAAATACGCGCTGGCCAGGATCGCGGCGCCCAGGGCGACGGACATCGCGAAGATGTAGCGGTGATCGTGCGTGTCCGAGAACTGGTAGGCCAGCGTGGCCACGAGGAACCCGAGGAACGTCATGGGACCCACGAGCGCGGTGGACGTGGCCATGAGGATCGACACCAGGACGAGGACGAGTACGGATGTGCGACGGTGATTCAGGCCCAGGTTGGTGGCCGTCTCTCGGCCGAGCGAGAGCACCGAAAGCTGGCGGGTGAGCGCCACGAGGGCGATCGCCGCGACCGCGACGAGCGGCACTGCGATCGGGAAGTACTCCTTTTGCGCGTTCGCGATCGAGCCGAACAGGCGCGCGGTCAGCACGTCGAACTCCGAGGGAGTGAGGAGGCGCCGCATGAACGTCGAGATTGAGCCGAGGCCCGCGCCCAGCATGACGCCGATGAGGAGCATCGCGTGCATCGAGGCCCGCTGCGAGGTCAGCAGCCACGAGTAGAGCGCGAGCGTCAGGGCGATCATGAGGGCGAGCTGCCCGACGAAGTTCCCGACTGTCGCCGACGCGTTGAGGCCGGCCACGCCCAGGAAGAAGATCGTGGAAGTGTGGATCGCCCGGTACAGGGACTCAAACCCGAGGATTGAGGGCGTGATGATACGGTTGTTCGCCACCGTCTGGAAGGCGACCGTCGCCATGCCCTGGCACACCGCCACGATGGCGATCGCGAGGACCGCGAAGGCGCGCCTGCGGGCGAGCCTCCAAAAGACCGGGGTGCCGAACTGCGCGGGGTTCTTCCACGCGATGAGGCCGATGCAGGCGAGGATCGCGACCGCGCACGCGACACCGAAGAGGATCCACCAGCGGCGCCGGGCAGCCGGGGAGGTGAAGGCGCCGGTGCGCCGAGAGGGGCGCTTCGCACGGGCGGACGAGGCCGGGGCCGGGGAAGCGGGGAGGGCCTCGGCGCGCGCGGCGGAGGGCAGGGCGCTCACAGGGTGGCCCCCTTCCTGGCCTGGCGCAGCACGAGCACAATGAAAACGAAGGATCCGAGGACGCCCAGGATGACCGAGACGGGCATCTCGAAGGGGGAGATGATCGTGCGGGCCAGCAGGTCCGTGACCGTCACGAGCGCGATGCCCGCCAGGCACACCCACGGCAGGTTCGTGCGCAGGTTGTCGCCCATCGACAGTGACACGAGGTTGGGGACGATGAGGCCCAGGAAGGGAAGCGATCCGACGACCACGGTGACGACACCGGTTGCCACGGCCACGAGCCCCGTCGCGATCAGGATCATGCGGTGATAGTTGACGCCAAGCGACACCGCGATGTCCTCCCCGAGCGAGACGGCTGTCAGCCTGTCCGCCATGACGAACACGATCGCGACGACGATGGCGACGATCCACAGGACCTCGTACTGGCCCTCGTACACCGAGGTGAAGGACCCCTGGAACCACACCGACACGCTCTGCAGGGTGTTCGTCTCGAGGGCCAGGAACGTCGAGATCGCGGAGACGACCGCGCCGAGCATCATGCCCATGATCGGCACGAGCAGCGAGGATCGCAGTGAGACGCGGCGCAGCAGCGCGAAAAACACCATGGTTCCCACGAACGCGAAGACGATCGCGCAGGTCATGCGCACCAGGATTGGGGCGCCGGGCCACACGATCATGATGACGAGCAGGCCGAGGCCCGCCCACTCGGTCGTGCCCGTCGTGGAGGGCTCGGCGAAGCGGTTCTGGGTGACCAGCTGCATGACCAGGCCGCTCATCGACATCGCGGCGCCTGACAGGACGAGCGCGATCGTGCGAGGCACGCGAACGGCGAGGAAAATCTGCCAGCCGTCATCTTGGGAGAAGATCGAGTATTCGCCGGTCGAGAGTGACAGGACGAGGAGTGCAGCCACGGCGAGCGTGGCCACAGCGAGCGCCAGGGGTCGGCGCTTCGACGAGGCCGGGGCGGCCTCGCGCGCGTGGGGCTCGCTCGTTGCGGCGCCCGCGGGAGGTGTGGTGGTGGGGGAGTGCGTCATAGGAAAACGGGGTGCGGGTGCCGCCCCGAGGGGCGGCACCCGCTTGTGTGTCAGAGGGTCACTTCTTCGCGGCTTCGAAGGCGTCCGCGATGGAGTTGAAGATCTCCGTGTAGGTGATGATGGACTCGTTGGTGTACGTGTCATTCGGCGCGTACACGACGTGCTTGTTCTGCAGCGCAGCGACGTTCTGCAGGGCAGCATTGTCGTTGATGACGGTCTCGGCCGGCGTGTTGGAGCCATCCTTGGTGATGGCGGCGTCGCGGTCGAGGACGAAGATCCACGCCGGGTTGGCCTCGGCGATGGCCTCGACGGAGATGTCGTCACCGGTGTGCGAGTCGGTCGCACCCTCGACCTCGAGGGCGGGCTTCAGGCCGAGAAGGTCGAAGACCGGGCCCCACGTGCGGCCCTTGCCGGGCGCGACGTAGCCGATGTTGCCGCCGGAGACGTCAACCGCCATGACGGTCGAGGAACCATCGTAGGCCTTCTTCGCGCGCTCGATCGAGGCGTTGAAGTCGTCGACGAGCTTCTTGGCCTCGTCCTGCTTGCCGAAGATCTCACCCAGGTTGGTGACCTCGCGGATGAGCTCCTGATCGAAGGGCTGGCCCTCGCGCGGCTCCAGGTTGATGAGCGGGACGTCGGGCGCGAGTTCCTTGATCTGCGCGTCGAACTTGGAGAAGCGCTGACCGGAGATGATCAGGTCGGGTTCGGCGGCGACCAGGGCCTCCAGGTTGGGGTCGCGGTGCATGCCCACGTCGGCGATGTCATCGCCGTTGTACGCGGTGACGGTGGAGGGGATCAGCTTCTTGGGGACGGCGACGAGCGGAACATCCCACTGCTGCAGCACCTCGAAGGTGCGGTTGTCAAGGGAGGCGGCGCGGGTCACGGGCAGCTTGATCTCGACCGTGCCATCGTTTGCTTCGATGCTCACGGACGAGGCCTGGGTGGCCTGCGTGGTCTCGCTCGGCGAAGCGGAGGACTGGGAGGAAGAAGTGGTGGCGCCGGAAGAACATGCGGCCAGTCCGAGGGCGGCGAGGGCGGCGATGGCGGCCAGGGAGGTGGTCGTACGAGACATCATTTCTCCGTCGAGGGTATCTGTGTTGGGGCTGAAATAGGAAAAGCAAGGCTTACCTAACTGCCAAACTAACCTTACAGAAATTTTGAGCCTCGTGCGTGTGAATACCTGCATAGTTTTGAGGGTGATGTGCAGGGGGTGTATGGCCTGATGAGGCCCGGAAATGACCGCTGTGCGTATGCCAAGGGGCGGTGCTCGCGTGAGCACCGCCCCTCAGGAAACAGCTCGGCTTGCCGAGCGTGTGTCAGGTCAGTCGACCAGGCCCGTTATATGCCATGACGGGTTATTGGCTCATTATCAATCCTGCTCCTCGAAGCGTGCCGCCAAACGAGGATTGGGTTCGTAGGGTTCCGTCCAGTCCTTGACGAGGTACCCGTACTGGGTGATGCATTGGAAGGCATTCTCCTCCTCGATCGAGTTCGCTCCGTAGGGGAGGCTCTCTGGTTTCTGGGGATCTGGTCGCAGGAAGTGCTTCCAGAGCTGGTTGTGCAATCCCTTCCACCACACGGGGACATCCTGAACCTCGATGCGATCCTCGACCGGTGCAGGCAGAGACTCGAGAGTGCCGTAGAGAGATGAGTCGTCGCGGTTCCGTTCTGGGTAGATGGTGCGCACCCACGTAGGGAGGGTCTGGGGGATGATGTCGATCGTGCTATCAGGCAAGACCCGTTTTGTGGTGGCCTGCCACGCGAGAACGTTCACTTGTACGGAGGCTGCTCGTGTGTGATTAGCGCGCGGATTGTCGTGCCAGGGACGGCCATCTGCGCGCAGAACGAACCAGGGGTTGCCAGCTCCGAAGTCGATGAGCAGCGCAAATGTGTCCGTTCCTCGAACGGGGTGATGGGATTGGATAAAGCCGCCGCAGCGCATCCCGCCAATCTGCAGGTAGGCTCGACTGCCCATGTCCAGGGGCATTACCCACCCCTGCGGACTCGGCGTTCCGAAGGGCTGGTAGGGAACCGGCGGCAGCTCCGGGGGCAGTCCCCACAGCGTGCGCAAGATCGACGAAAAACGACGGACAACGTCGCGTTGATGGGGGAAGAGGCGCTCCCAGTCGAGCTGCCCGTCCTCGGGCCGCTTGGGGAGCGGCCAGAGGAACGGGTTATCCCACCAGTGGTGGTCGGGTATCCAAATCTGAGTTCCGTTGACGTTTCCGTTGATAGCGATGGGCATCGTGTCGCCTCCTGACTAATGGGCGAATTCTACGGCTGGGAGGGATATGACGGAGGTGCGAGTCGAGGCCCTCGGGACGCAACGGATCGCTGTCTCCGTGGTTCCCAAGGGCCTCGACGGCGTGTGTGCTGATCGCATTCGCTCGCGCCTGTGCAATCGGCCCGAGCGACGCGATGCTTTAGTCGACCAGGCCCTTCACGGCCTCGTCGAGTTCGGCGACCCAATCCGCGCCCGACACGTCCGAGGGCATGCGCCAATCCCCGCGCGGGGACAGGGAGCCGCCGGCCATGACCTTCGGGCCGTTGGGCAGGGCGCTGCGCTTGAACTGCTGGCTGAAGAAACGCCACAGGAACAGGCGCTCCCACTTGACGATCTCGTCCAGCGAGTACGCGACCTTGTCCTCCTCGGGGAAGCCGACCGGCCAGGAGCCGACCGAGGCGTCCGACCAGGCCTTCTCGGCCAGGAAAGCGATCTTCGAGGGGCGCGCGCCGCGACGCAGCACGTAGTACAGCGTGAAATCCTGCAGGTTGTAGGGGCCGATCTTGTCCTGCGTGGACTGCATCTTCTCGCCCGGCTTAGCGGGAACCAGCTCGGGAGAGATCTCCGTGTGCAGGATCGACAGGAGGACCTCGCCGACGCGCTCGTCGAACTGCTTGGAGGCCACGACCCAGCGAATCAGGTGCTGCATGAGGGTCTTGGGCACGCCCGTGTTGACCGCGTAGTGGCTCATCTGGTCGCCCACGCCGTACGTGCACCAGCCCAGCGCCAGCTCGGACAGGTCGCCCGTGCCCAGCACGATGCCACCCAGGTGGTTGGCCAGGCGGAACAGGTAGTCGGTGCGCAGGCCCGCCTGGACGTTCTCAAAGGTCACGTCGTAGGTGGCCTCGCCCTCGCCGTAGGGGTGACCGATGTCGGCGAGCATCTGCGCGGCCGCCGGACGGATGTCGATCTCCTGGAAGGACGTGCCCAGGTACTCGCACAGGCGGGTCGCGTTCGTCTTCGTGCGCTCGGAGGTGGCGAAGCCGGGCAGTGTGTAGCACAGGATGTCCGTGCGCGGACGGCCCAGCAGGTCCATCGCGTGCGCGGCCACGACCAGCGCGTGCGTCGAATCCAGGCCGCCCGAGACGCCGATGACGATCTTCGGGTTCCCGATCGCGCGCAGGCGCTGCACGAGGCCGGCCACCTGAATGTTGTAGGCCTCGTAGCAGTCCTGTTCCAGGCGGGTCGGGTCGTTGGGGACGAAGGGGAAGCGGTTGACGGAGCGCTCTAGGCCCAGGTCGGTGCGCGGCGGGTCGAGCGTGAACTCAACCTCTTGGGGGGCCATGCGCTCGTCACCTGCGAAGTAGCGCTGCGCGTTGTCCGTGAACGAGTTCTGGCGCTTGCGCTCGGTGCGCAGGCGCTCCAGATCCACGTCGGCGATCGTGATGTGGGTGCCCTCCTGGAAGCGCTCGCCGATCGCGAGGCGTTCCCCGGCCTCGTAAATCATGGTTTCGCCGTCCCAGGCGAGGTCCGTGCTGGATTCGCCCATGCCGGCGGCCGTGTACACGTAGGCCGCGCAGCAGCGCGAGGAAATCGAGCGCACCATGAGCTCGCGATCCGCGCCGCGCCCGACGGTGATCGGGGAGGCGGACAGGTTCGCCAGGACGGTCGCGCCCGCGAGCGCCAGCTCCGTGGATGGCGTGACGGGGACCCACATGTCCTCGCAGACTTCGATGCCGACCGTCAGACCGGGCACGTCGTCGGCGGACAGGAGGACTGGGCCGAAGGGGACCCACACGGGGCCGCCGCTGAATTCTTCGACGCCGCCCCACGGCACTTCGATGCGCTCGCAGGCGCGCGGGGGCATGGTGACGAAGTGGCGCTTCTCGTAGAACTCGCGGTAGTTGGGCAGGTGCGACTTGGGGACGATCGCGAGGACGCGTCCGCCGTGGATGGCGACCGCGCAGTTGTACAGGGCGTTGTCCTTGCGCAGGGGAGCGCCGACGATGAGGAGGGGGAGCAGGTTGGCGCTGGCCTCGACGATGGTGGCCAGGGCCTTCTCGACGTTATCGAGGAGCACGTCCTGCAAGAGGAGGTCGTCAATGGCGTAACCGGAGACGCAGAGCTCGGGGAAGACACCCATGGCGACGCCGCGCGCATCGAGCTGGCGGGCCGCGTCGATGATCTCGCGCGCGTTCTCGAAGGGGCGGGCGGGATGCACGGGCAGGGTCACGGCGGCGACGCGCGCAAAGCCCTGATCGTAGAGGGAATGGAAGTTCATAGTTCTCCTTTGGTACTGGGCTTATTCTTGCGTACTCGGCGCGCTCGCGCTCTTCGGTGACGAGGCCGGGGCGGGCGGGCGTCGCAGGGGAGGATCGAGGACGAAGGCAGTGTCGTCAACGCCGGGGACGAGGCGGTAGAGGGCAGCCGGGCGACCGGCCCCTTCGCGCACGGTGCCGCCCGTCGGCTCGATGAAGGAGGCAGTCTTTGTGGCCTTGCGGTGGAAGTTGCGCGGGTCGAGTGCCGAGCCCCAGATGGCCTCGTACGTCGTGCGCAGTTGCGTGATCGTGAATTCGGGGCCGCAGAAGGACGTGGCCAGGGGTGAGTATTCGATCTTGGAGCGGGCGCGCTCGACTCCGTCCGCGAGGATGCTCGCGTGGTCGAAGGCGAGGGGTGAATCGGGCGCAAGGAGGGCGTCGACGGGGTGCCAGAGAGCTCCCGAGGCATCGCCTCCCGCGCGGGCCGGCGCAAAAGATGGGGCGAGGAGGAGGTAGGCGACCGAGAGGACCGGCCCTCGGGGGTCTCGTCCCTGCGGCCCGTAGGTGCACAGCTGTTCAAGGTGTCCGGGGGGCGTGATGCCGGTTTCTTCCGCCAGTTCGCGCGCTGCAGCGTCCTCGGTTTGTTCGCCCTCGCGCAGGAAGCCACCGGGCAGGGCCAGGTGGTCCTTGAAGGGCTCGATACCGCGACGCACGACGAGGGCGTGGAGGGTGTGGTCGATGACCGTCAGGGCGACGATGTCGACCGCGATAGGAACGGTGAGGGGCTGTGTCATGGTGTCATCCTACCCCATTTGTGTCGAGTTGACATTAAATGCCTGATGGAGTTATCGTCATCCTGACATAAACAAATGAGCCACCAACCAAGGAGCCATCATGGGAACCCTTCACCACCACCCCTTCCTCATCCGCTACCAGGGCGGAGCCGGCGACCACGTCGTCCAGATCCGCGCCGGACGCACCATCCGATCCGGCGTCGGCCAGTCCTTCTGGCTGCGAGCCGGACGCTGTGCGCTCGCGGAAGTCCCCACCGCCAACCGCGCCCACAGCTTCCTCGTCCAGGCGACGACCTCCGACCAACAAAACATCAACGCGCAGGTCGCCATCACCTACCACATCGAGGATGCCGAGGCCGCCGCCGCTCACTACGACTTCGGGCTCTACCCGCGCGAGGCCGGGGCGGACGCACAGGGCCTGTGGCAGATCGACGAAACCGTCACCCGCATCGCTTTCTCCGCCCTGGCCTCGGCGATCGGGGAGATGACGCTGACCGACGCCATCGCTGGATCCCTCGAGCGGGTCGGCCGCGTGCTTACCCAAGCCTTCGCGGACGACGAGCAGCTGCGCGCCACCGGCGTTGCCGTCGTCGACGCACGCCTCCTGAGCCTGCGCCCGGACGAGGGCGTCGAATCCTCCCTGCGAGCCCCGCTCCTCGAGCAGCTCCAGGCCGAGGCCGACCGCGCCCTCTACGAACGTCGTGCACTCGCCGTCGAACGCGAATCCCAGATCTCTGAAAACGAGATGCAATCCAAGCTCGACCTGGCCCGCAAGCGTGCTGACCTGGTCGATCAGGAAGGCCACAACGCGCGTCGCGAAGCCGAGGAGAAGGCTGCAGCGGACGCAATCGCCGTCGAAGCGGAAGCCCGCCGCATCACGGAGAAGGCCAAGGCATACGAAATCGACTGGAACACCGCGGGCCGCGCACGCATCGCCAACGACGCGGCCTACATCCAGGCCCTCGCCGAGGCCGGCCCCGAAGTGGCGCGCGCCCTCGCCCTGAAGGAAATGGCCAAGAACATGCCGTCCTTCGGAAACATCACCATTACCGCCGACGTGCTCAGCGATCTCGTCTCGGCGTTCACCGGTCACGCGAAGGAAGGCAAGTAACCATGCGTCGCCGCGCCGTCATCGTCCGTCGCCCCACCGAGTTCGACGAGCTCATGGACCGCTACTCCACGCGCGGCCAGGTCGAATTCGTCCTGCGCTCGCGTGGGCGCACCCTGGAGTCCGTCGAACGCGCTCACGAGGCGCACACGGCCGCGCTGGCCCACGTGCGGGCGGGCATCCCGGACGGGTGGGCGAGCGCCGACGTGGAGCGCGACTCCCTCTCGCGCTTCCTCTTCGCCCCCGAGGACGTCATCGTCGTCGTGGGGCCCGACGGCCTGGTCGCCAACGTCTCCAAGTACGCGGGCGACCAGACCATCGTCGGCATCAACTCGGTGCCCCAGTCAAACGCCGGTGTCCTCGTACGATGCACGCCCGACCAGGGGGTTGCGGCCCTCGGTCGCATCGACGCGGGTGCCGACCTGCGTGTGGACCAGCTGACGATGGTGCGCGCGAGCGCCGACGACTCGCGCACGCTCACAGCCCTCAACGAGGTTTTTATTGGGCATCACAGTCACCAGAGTGCCCGCTACGAGCTGTCCGTGGGCTCATCCGTCGAACGCCAATCCTCCTCCGGTGTCGTCGTCTCCACCGGAACCGGGGCGACCGGGTGGGGCGCCTCCCTCAAGCGCGGCCGCCACATGGGGGAGCTTCCCGCGCCGACCTCGCGCTCGCTCGCGTGGTTCGTGCGCGAGGCGTGGCCCTCTCCCTACACCGGAGTCGAGCACACCGAGGGCCTCCTGGACGACGGTGAGGATCTCAGCCTCGTCGTTGGCTCCGAATCCCTCGTGCTCTTCGGCGACGGCATGGAGTCAGACCGCCTGACCCTCACCTGGGGGCAACGCGTGCGGATCGCTCGCGCCCCGCGAGCCCTCGCTCTCGTCGATCCGGCTGGCCTGGGGGAGGGGTGATCCTGTGGGGCGGTGTGTGATGGCTTCTGGATAGGACACAGAGATACGGATAGGTTACGAAGATGCGGATAGGTAATGAAGATACGGATAGGAAAATAAGCTATCCGCATGCGCATAACCTATCCATATGCGCACAACCTATCCGCATGTGTGTAGGGCAGGGGCGCCTGTGCGTTGAGGCCGTGGCTTGTGAGTGAATCCCGTCCGCCGCAAGCGCTACGCGGGCACGATGCCCCGCGCGCTCAGCTCGTCCATGACGCGATCAAGGGTCGCGCCAACCGGCTCGCGGACGATCAGGTCGGCGTGCGCATCCGCCGAGGTCGGGGTGGCGTTCATGAGGACCAGGTGGTCCCCGGAGAAGTAGTTGATGAGGCCAGCAGCCGGGTAGACCACGAGGGACGTTCCGGCCACGATCAGTGTGGACGCTCGCGCGATGGCTGACACGGCGGCCTCGATGACGCCCTCGTCGAGGGATTCGCCGTACATGACGATGTCCGGGCGCATCTGTGAGGCGCACGAGGGGCACGCGGGCACGGGATCCCCGTCAATCGTGACGGCATCCCCTAATGACGCGACTGTCCCGCAGCTCGTGCACACGAGCCGCTCCCAATTGCCGTGCAGCTCCCACACGGCGCGCGACCCGGCCCGCTGGTGCAGGCCGTCAATGTTCTGCGTGATCACAGCGTCCAGGCGCCCCGCGCCCTCCAACGCGGCCAGGGCCCTGTGCGCGCCGTTGGGTTCCACGGGGCGGTAGATCTCGTGGAACCACTCCCAGTACGCCTCGGGGTGCTGGGTGAAAAAGTCGATACTCAGGACCGTTTCGAGGGGGATCTCGCGTTCCTGGAAGTAGAAGCCGTTCGCCCCGCGAAAATCGGGGATCCCGGACTCAGTGGAGACGCCCGCGCCGCCGAAAAACACGGTTGACGGGGAAGCAGCAATCCAGTCCGCCAGGGTGGAAACGTCGCTGTTCATGAGGCCCTCCTCGGGATGACTACTCTCCCAGGATACGCCCGAGGCCGGGGCCCCACGTGGGAACCCCGGCCTCGTGCGGAAAAACCGGTCAGGCGAAGGTCAGTGCCTGGCGGGCGATCGCCAGCTCCCGGTGTGTGTCTTGACGTCAGCAGATTGAAGACGACGGTTTGCTCGGGGTCGGTGCACTTGCGCGAGCGTGCACGAGCTGGAGGCGAGAGAGATTCTCGGCAGACATGCCGGTCAGCGAATCGAGGTGGGGTCGTGCCCTATCGAGAATCCGGATGTGGTGGATATTGTCGATGCTGCGTTGATGAAACTGGAGAGTGGATTCATATGTGAAACCTCCCCGAAGATCAGCGATAAAACTGTCTGCTACCCATCGGTAGGAGCTGTGGAGAACCAGTTGATAGTCGCATGCGCGGCCAATGAGAGCCGCGACCCAGTCTGCGCACTGGATGTTCGTCGAAAGCTCCGAGTCGATATATGCGGGGGCTTCGAGGATTCTCAGCATCTCCTGGTGATCCTTGATGCGACTGTAGATGTGGGCATAACTGCGTGTCACCTGGTGAAAGCGTTGCTTCTCGTTGATCATGTCCTGGAAGAGGAGTATGTTCTGGTCTTCGTGTTCGGCGTGCCTGCAGAGCCGGTTGATCGCTTCGCCCAGGCACTCAAGCGTTCTTTCTTCTCGCATGGCCTCCCAACGATTGCCGGTGTCTTTTCCCCACACCTGTCCGGGGGAGCCGATGGGTTTCTCGCGCACGAAGTAGAAGAGCTTGCCGCCATACCTACTCGGGATTCGTGAAAGCAATGAACGCAGCTCAACTACTTCCTGTCGTCCTGCACGCCCCATCGCGTGTTTACTCAGGAGATCAGACCCTTTACGCTCCCACGTAGGAGCGTAACTTCCCGGCTCTTCCTCACCCTCGCCGCAGAGGAATGAGTAGAACTTCTTCTTGGTTGCTGCGACATCTCGCGATAAAGCATGGACATGCTGTTCAGGGACGACGAAGCCTGCATAGCCAAAGACAGGTGAGGTATTGAATCTCTTGTGGTCCTTCGAAATAAAGGCGCCGGCCTCGCCAACTTCGTCGATGTAAGCGATGAGCATGTTTCTCCTCACTGAGAGACGCAAAGACCCACGGCGCAACGTGTGCGCTCGTGGGCCCGCGGATTGGCACTCTGCGAGGACTTGCTCGCCGTTACCACTTGTCATGGTAGTCGGTGTGTTGGCGTGCAGTCAACAGTGGACGTGGATACGCCCGAGGCCGGGGCCCCACGTGGGAACCCCGGCCTCGGGCGGAAAAACCGATCAGGCGAAGGTCAGTGCCTGGCGGGCGATCGCCAGCTCCTCGTTGGTCGGGTAGACGACGAGGGTGACGGTCGAGTCGGGAGCGGACACGATGCGCGGCTCCTTGATGCGGCCCTTGTTGGCCTCGACGTCGATCTTGACGCCGAAGGGGGCGAGGGCCTCGGCCAGCTCGCGGCGCACGTCGTCGTCGTTCTCGCCGATGCCGGCGGTGAAGGTGATGACGTCCAGGCCGCCGAGCTCAGCGGCGTAGGAACCCACGTACTTCAGCAGGCGGTTGATGTACACGTCCATGGCGGTACGGGCGCGCTTGGCGGCCTCGGGGTCGGAGGTGTTGTTGATGACCTCCCACACGGAGCGCATGTCGGACTCGCCGGTCATGCCCTTCATGCCGGACTTCTTGTTGAAGAGGGTGTCGACCTCGTCGACGGTCATGCCGGCGACGCGCTGCAGGTGGAACACGACGGCGGGGTCGATGTCGCCGGTGCGGGTGCCCATCATGAGGCCCTCGAGGGGGGTCAGGCCCATGGAGGTGTCGATCGGCTTGCCGTTCTTGACGGCGGAGGCGGACGCGCCGTTGCCCAGGTGCAGGACGATCTGCTTGAGGTCGTCGCGGCCCAGCATTGTGGAGATTTCCTGGGAGACGAACTGGTGGGAGGTGCCGTGGGCGCCGTAGCGGCGCACCGAGTACTTCTCGGCGGTCTCGGTCTCGAGGGCGTACAGGGCGGCCTTGTCGGGCAGCTGCTGGAAGAACGCGGTGTCGAAGACGGCGACGTGGGGGACGTCGGGCATGAGCTCGCGCGCCACGTCGATGCCCTTGAGGTGGGCGGGGTTGTGCAGCGGAGCCAGCGGGCACAGCTCTTCGATCAGGTTGCGGACCTCGTCGGTGATGAGGGCCGGGCCGTCGAAGTAGCGGCCGCCCTGAACGATGCGGTGGCCGACGGCGACGACGTTCGCATCAGCCAGCGACGGGCCCTCCGTGTCGAAGAGGCGCAGGACCTCACGCATGCCGACGGTGTGGTCGGGAACCGGGAGCTCTTCCTTGGTGACGGCGTCGCCGTGCTCATGCTTGATGAGGCCGGTGGTGTCGCCGATGCGCTCGACGATGCCCTTGGCGATGGCGTCGCCGGTTTCGGGGTCGACGAGCTGGTACTTGATGGAGGAGGAGCCGGAGTTAATGACGAGAACGGAGGACGAGGTCACGCGTTCGCCTTTCGTGTTGTGGGGTTGGGGGATGAAGGACGAGGCCGGGGCCCGTTTACGTTTAATGGTAACCGGACCCCGGGGGCTCGTTCCCGTTCAGCCCTGGGCCTGGACGGCGGTCAGGGCGACGGTGTTGACGATGTCTTCGACGAGGGCGCCGCGCGACAGGTCGTTGACGGGCTTGTTGAGGCCCTGCAGGACCGGGCCGACGGCGAGCGCGCCGGAGGAGCGCTGGACGGCCTTATAGCCGATGTTTCCGGCTTCCAGCGAGGGGAAGACGAAGACGGTGGCCTTGCCGGCGACGTCGGAGCCGGGCAGCTTCTTGGAGGCGACGGCCGCGTCGACGGCTGCGTCGAACTGAATGGGGCCTTCGATGGCCAGCTCGGGGGCCTTCTCACGGGCGAGGCGGGTGGCTTCGACGACGGCGTCAACGTCGGGGCCGGATCCGGAGGTGCCGGTGGAGTAGGAGAGCATGGCGACGCGCGGGGTGACGCCGAACTGGGCGGCGGTGCGCGCGGAGGTCACGGCGATGTCGGCGAGCTGCTCGGGCGTGGGGTTGGGGTTGACGGCGCAGTCGCCGAATGCCCACACGCGGTCCTTCATCGCCATGAGGAAAATGGAGGAGACGACGGAGACGCCGGGGGCGGTCTTGATGATCTGGAAGGAGGGGACGATCGTGTGCGCGGTCGTGTGGGCTGCGCCCGAGACCATGCCGTCGGCGTCGCCCATGTGGACCATCATGGTGCCGAAGTAGGACACGTCGGTGACCTTCTCGCGGGCCTGCTCGAGGGTGACGCCCTTCTTGGCGCGCAGGCGCGCGAACTCCTCGGCGTAGCGCTCGAGGTAAGCGGGATCGTTCACGGAGACGACCTGGGCGGCGCTCAGGTCGAGGCCGAGTTCGCCGGCGCGCTTGGCGACGTAGTCGGCGTCGCCCACGAAGGTGATGTCGGCGATGCCGGCGGCGAGGACCTGGGCGGCGGCCTGCAGGACGCGGTCATCGTCGGGCTCGGGCAGGACGATGCGCTTGCGGTTTGCGCGGGCGCGCTCGATGAGGTCGGCCTGGAAGGCGAGCGGCGTGACGGCGGTGGGGGCGGGGGCCTCGCGCAGGGTGGCGGCGGCGTCCTCGCCGAGGGGCAGGGTGAGAACGGGCACGTCGGCTTCGAGCGTGGGGGCGCCACCGGTCAGGACGACGGCGACGACGGAAGCGGCGGCGGCCTCGGCGCGCAGGCGGGCGGCGGCGATCTCTTCGGCGAGGAGCTCGGCGCTGGCACCCTCGGCATCGAAGGCGAGGACGACGCCGGCGCGCGTGGCGGCGGCGAGGTTCAGGTTCCAGGCGACGTGGTCGAAGGCGCGGTTCGAGGCCTCACGGGCGGGGGAGATGAGCGCGTCGTCGCCGGCGGCGCGCACGGCTTCAACCACGGCGGGCAGGGCGGAGGCGGGGCGCAGGGCGGCGTCGGTGGCCGTCGTGCCGGCCAGGGCGTCGACCGTGGTGACGCCGAGAACGCGGGCCAGCTCGTCAGTGGCGAGGGCGGCGGCCTCCGACGAACCGGGGGCAACGACAATAAAGCGGGACACTCGAATGCTCCTTTGATGCGAGAAATATGTTGCTGGTCTCAGGGACCTTTGGACTAATACTAAACCCGCGCGCCCTGAGAGTCCTATTCCTTTGCTCGTTCCTTTGCTCGGACGAGGCGGGGGCTGGTTGTGTGCGTGGACGAGGCGGGGGCTGGTGTGCGCAGTGATGTGAGCGGTCGTATGGTCGGGTGCGCTCGTGCGCTAGGGTAGGGGGCGTGAATGACGAGGAGAAGACCATGCGCGCACGAGTGGGTGCGTGGCTTGGGGCTGCCCTCAGTGCGGTGGGGGTGCTCGGCGTGATAGCGCTGGCCGTGACGGATCACCGTCACCGTGCAGTCATGCTGATGGTCGCCGTGCTCGTCGGGATGGGGGCGCTGCGCCTGTGGACGCCGGGACGCCCGTGGTTTGCGTCGCGCGCGCGTCTCATGGATGTCGCCGTGTACGTGATTCTCGCCGCGATAATTTGGTGGTTCGCGCCGTACGTGTCGACGCTCGCGGTGCGTTAATCCGCGGAGTGTGGCCCGCGCGAGGGGTGGATGGCCCCGTCGTGGCGCTCTGTCGGCCACGTGATTTGCGCCGCATCTATCCCGTATCCTGGCTACCGCTTCAAGAATGCGTAAAGTTCGGGCATGCTAGGCGTGACCCATCATCCCTAATTTCAAGGTGAAAGACATGCGCGCGTTCCTGCGTAAATCCGGAATCCTCGTGTGGGTGATCGCTGCGATCATCCTCGCGACCGTCCTCGGATCCGTCCGTATCGGCGATAACCACCTGGTTCCCGTTGAGATTGGCCGTATCTTTGCGACCTTCTCGGCTATTTTCAGCCAGTTCCTGTCCTTCTCGATCCCGCTGATCATTATCGGCCTCGTGACCCCCGCGATCGCGGATCTGGGCCGCGGCGCGGGTAAGTGGCTGGGTATTACGACGGCGATCGCCTACGCGTCGACGCTGTTCTCGGGCTTCCTGACCTACCTGGTGTGCGCGTCCCTGTTCCCGCGCCTCCTGGCGTCCACCCAGCTGGCCGATGTGGCCGAGCCGGGCAGTGCCCTGGAGTCCTACTTCACGATCGAGATGCCTGCGCCGCTGCAGGTGATGACGGCGCTGCTCCTGTCCTTCGTGGTGGGTCTGGGCCTGTCGATGGTGCCGCGCGGCGTGCTGCGTAAGGGCTTCATCGAGTTCCGCGCCATCATCACGCGCCTCATTGAGACGATCATCATTCCGCTGCTGCCGCTGCACATCTTCGGCATCTTCCTGAACCTGACCTACACGGGCGAGGCCGCTTCGGTCATCCGCACGCTGCTGCGCGTGGTCATCGTGGTTCTGGTCCTCGAGGTCATCATCCTGCTGACCCAGTTCTGCTTCGCGGGCCTCGTTGCGCGTCGTAACCCCTTCAAGGCCATCGTTACGATGATGCCGGCCTACCTGACGGCTCTGGGCACCTCCTCGTCCGCGGCCACCATCCCGGTGACCCTGCGTCAGACGAAGAAGAACGGCGTGTCCGACGCGGTCGCGTCCTTCACGATTCCGCTGTGCGCGACGATCCACCTGGCTGGCTCGACCTCGAAGATCTTCTCCTTCGCGTTCGCCATCGTCCTGACCCAGGGCCTGACGGTGAGCTCCCTGCAGTGGGTCGGCTTCATCTTCATGCTGGGCATCACCATGGTCGCCGCCCCCGGCGTGCCCGGCGGCGCCATCATGGCGGCCACGGGCCTGCTGAGCTCGATGCTGGGCTTCAACGACGCGCAGGTTGCGCTGATGATCGCCACCTACATTGCTCTGGACTCCTTCGGTACCGCCACGAACGTGACGGGCGATGGTGCGATCGCGCTGATCGTGGACCGTATGGCCCACGGTTCGATCGGCAACGAGGGCGACCCGGAGAACGCCCGCGAGCTGGCGTTTGACGGCATGGCCTACCTGGACCGCGTGTCCGTCGAGGGCGTTGTGAGCCCCGAGGAACTGGCGGAGTCGGCTGCACGCAATAGCAGCGAAACGGTCGCCTAGTTTCCGGCCCATGTGCTCGCGCGCGCCCGCCGCTTTCGGCGGGCGCGCGCTTGTCGTTTCCTCGGTAAATGGGAGTTAGGCCCTAGTAGCGGAGGCGCAGGTCACGTAGAATAGGGAACGATAGGCACACCGGGCTTCGCAGCCCGCTCCGTCAACGAAAGATGGCAGAAAAATGAGCACAGTTCGTATCGGTGTCCTCACCTCGGGCGGTGACGCCCAGGGAATGAACGCGGCTGTTCGCGCGGTTGTGCGTACGGCGCTGGCGCGCGGCGCGCAGCCCTACGCGATCTATGAAGGCTGGCAGGGGGCCTGCGCGGGTGGCGATTCCATTAAGAAGATGGAGTGGTCGGACGTGTCCTCGATCCTTGCCGAGGGCGGCACGGTGATCGGCACGGCCCGCAGCGCGGACTTCCGCACGTATGAGGGTCGCCACCGCGCGGCCGCGAACCTGCTTGAGCACGGTATCGATCACCTCGTGGTGATCGGTGGTGACGGTTCCCTGTCGGGTACGAACGAGTTCCGCGGCGAGTGGGCACAGCATGTTGCCGAGCTGGCAGCCGAGGGCGTCATCTCGGCCGAGACCGCAGCTGCACACCCCGCTCTCATCATCGTCGGCCTCGTCGGCTCGATCGATAACGATATGGTGGGCACGGACATGACGATCGGAGCGGACACTGCGCTGCACCGCATCCTGGACGCCATCGACCAGCTGACCAGCACGGCGGCCTCGCACCAGCGCACGTTTGTCGTCGAGGTCATGGGACGCCACTGCGGCTACCTGCCCCTCATGGCGGCTGTCGCGGGCGGCGCCGACTACGTCTTCACGCCCGAAGATCCGGCGGGTCCGGGCTGGCAGGACGACCTGGCTGAGCACCTGCGTCTCGGTCGCGAGGCCGGCCGCCGCGAGTCCATCGTCCTGGTGGCAGAGGGTGCGCACGACCGTGACGGTAACGAGCTGTCGACCCAGCTGATCGCCGACACGATCCAGGAGCGCACCGGTGAGGATGCGCGCGTGACGATCCTCGGCCACGTGCAGCGCGGCGGTACTCCCTCGGCGTACGACCGTTGGATGTCGACGCTGCTGGGCTACGCCGCTGTCCAGGAGATCCTCGCGTCCACGGCCGAGTACGAGCCCGTCATCCTGGGCGTGCGCCGCAACCGCATCACGCGCGTCCCCCTCATGAAGGCCGTCCACGACACGCGAGCGGTCAAGGACCTGATCGCGGCCGGCGACTACGCGGCTGCCCAGGCCTCGCGCGGCTCCTCCTTCTCCTCGATGGTGGGCATCAACCAGATCCTGTCCACGCCCCCGCAGCTCACCCCCGAGCCGACGGGTGAGTCCAAGCGCGTCGCGATCCTGCACGCGGGCGGCCTGGCCCCCGGCATGAACACGGCGGCCCGCGTGGCCGTGCGCCTGGGTATCGCCCGCGGATGGACGATGCTCGGCGTGGAGGGCTCGTGGAGCGGCCTGGCCGACGATCGCGTGCGTGAACTGAGTTGGTCCGACGTGGAAGGCTGGGCCTTCAAGGGCGGCGCCGAGCTCGGTACGAAGCGCGACATCCCGCCGGTCGAGCAGTTCTACGCGCTGGGTCGCGCCATCGAGCGCAACCAGATCGACGCGCTCCTCGTCATCGGCGGTATGAACGCCTACCTGGGTGTTCACGCGATCACCTCGGAGAAGGACCGCTACCCGGCGTTCCAGATCCCGATTCTGCTCATCCCCGCCTCGATCGACAACAACCTGCCCGGCTGCGAGCTCGCCATCGGCACGGACACGGCGATCAACAACGCGACGTGGGCGATCGACCGCATCAAGGAGAGCGCGGCGGCCTCCAAGCGCTGCTTCATCGCCGAGACGATGGGACGCCGCTGCGGCTACCTGACCCTCATGAGCGCCCTGTCCAGCGGCGCGGAGTACATGTACATCAACGAGGAGTCCCCCTCCCTCGAGCAGATCGCCGCGGACGCTGATCGGATGGTCGCCTCCTTCAAGTCTGGCCGACGCCTGTTCCTCACGCTCCTCAACGAGTCTGCGTCCCAGTACTACGACCGCGAGTTCCTGGCCGACGTGTTCAACGCCGAGTCCGAAGGAATCTACGACGTGCGTCACCAGGCCCTCGGCCACATGCAGCAGGGCGGCTCGCCCTCGCCGTACGACCGCCTGCTCGCCACACGCCTCGTGGCACGGGCTTTCGAGCAGCTGGTGGACCAGTTCGAGCGCGGCGACTGCGGCGCCTACTACATCGGCCAGGTCGGGGCCGCGATGGAGGCACGCCCGGTGAAGAACATGTTCGACGACCTCGACCTCGTGAATCGTCGTCCCTTCCACCAGTGGTGGCTTGACCTCGTGCCCGTCCAGCGCATCGTGTCGCTGCAGAACCCGGGCATCGAGGCCACGCCCATCCCCATCGACGATCCGGTCGCCTGACCCCGCCGAATTCGCGCGGCGTACGAGGCCGTGGTTCCGTGAGCGCTCGCGGGCCACGGCCTCGTCGTGTCAGGAGAGCCAAGCGGGGGTGACCAGGGGCCAAGTCCCCGCTAAACTAATGTGCGAACCTATCTCTACTGTCAGGAGACCCCATGAGTGATATCCCCGTGATCGACCCGACGATGACCCCCGCGTGGGACACGCTCGACCAGCTGGCCGACAACTTTGAACCCGATCTGCGCAAGCTTTTCGCGGATGACCCCAACCGCACCCAGACCTTCACCTTCGACGCGGCTGACCTGCACGTCGACCTGTCGAAGAACCTCGTGTGCCCCACGCTGGTGGGCCACCTCCTCGCCCTCGCCGAGCAGACGGGCGTCCTGGAGCTGCGCGACCGCATGTTCGCGGGTGAGCACATCAACGTCACCGAGGACCGCGCCGTCCTGCACACCGCGCTGCGTCGCCCCGCGACCGACTCGCTGACGGTCGACGGCCAGGACGCGATCGCCGACGTGCACGAGGTCCTCGAGAAGGTCTACGCCTTCGCTCGCCGCGTCCGCTCCGGCGAGTGGGTGGGCATCACCGGCAAGCCCGTCAAGACCGTCGTCAACGTCGGCATCGGCGGCTCCGACCTGGGTCCCGTCATGGCGTACGAGGCCCTCAAGCCCTACGTGCAGGAGGGCCTGGAGTGCCGCTTTATCTCCAACATTGACCCCACCGACGCGGGTGAGACCACGAAGGACCTGGATCCCGAGACGACCCTCGTGATCGTGGCCTCCAAGACCTTCACGACGCTCGAGACCATCACGAACGCCAAGGTCGTGCGCGCCTGGCTGCTGGACGGTCTGCGTGAGCGCGGCATCGTCACCGACGAGGCCTCCGAGAAGGAAGCGATCGCCAAGCACTTCGTCGCCGTGTCCACCGCCCTGGACAAGGTCGCCGAGTTCGGCATCGACCCCGCCAACGCCTTCGGCTTCTGGAGCTGGGTCGGCGGCCGCTACTCCGTGGATTCCGCCGTCGGCACCTCCCTGGCCGTCGCGATCGGCCCCGAGGGCTTCGCTGACTTCCTCGCTGGCTTCCACGCGATGGACCGTCACTTCGTCGAGACCGCGCCCGAGAAGAACGTGCCCCTGCTGATGGGCCTGCTCAACGTGTGGTACTCGAACTTCCTGGGCGCCGACACGCACGCCGTCCTGCCCTACTCCCAGTACCTGCATCGCTTCCCCGCGTACCTGCAGCAGCTGACCATGGAGTCCAATGGCAAGTCCGTGCGCCGCGACGGCAGCCCCGTCACCTACGAGACCGGCGAGGTCTTCTGGGGCGAGCCCGGCACTAACGGCCAGCACGCCTTCTACCAGCTGATCCACCAGGGCACCCGCATGGTTCCCGCCGACTTCATTGCGTTTGCGAACCCGACGTGGGCACTGGGTGATGGCGACGCCGACATGCACGAGCTGTTCCTGTCGAACTTCTTCGCGCAGACCAAGGCCCTGGCATTCGGCAAGACCAGCGAGGAGGTGCGCGCCGAGGGCACGCCCGAGGCCATCGTCTCCGCCCGCGTGTTCACCGGCAACCGTCCCACGACCTCGATCATGGCCCCCGCCCTGACCCCCTCGGTCCTGGGCCAGTTGATCGCCCTGTACGAGCACATCACCTTCGTGGAGGGTGCCGTGTGGGGTATTGACTCCTTCGACCAGTGGGGCGTTGAGCTGGGCAAGGTCCTGGCCAAGCAGATCCTCCCCGCCATCGAGGGCTCCTCCGAGGCCCTGGAGGCGCAGGATCAGTCCACCCGCGCTCTCATCGAGTACTACCGTGCGAATCGCACGAAGTAATCGTATCTGAGCTGTGCTCGGGGGCCGCGCCGGCTGGCGCGGCCCCCGACGTGTATCTGGGGAGGCGGTGGGAGCGCGTAGCTCCCTCTGCCTCGCTGTCTGTGTGCGGGGACGAGGCCGGGGCGAGGCAGGCTGGCCAGACAAGGCGTGCGTGCTGGAGGGAGAGAACTCCGAAGTGATCCGACTGTTGGCCTAGGCCATGTATTTCTTGAGGAGGTCTTCGAGGTCGTCTTGCATCGCGTGAGTGATGGGCACGGCAAGGGATGAGCTGATTGAATAAAAGCGGACGCTCGGATCGTCGATGCGGTGGTAGAGCAAGGTGGGTGGCCATGGGGTCTTGTCGGCTACCCATGACGGGTGGAGTTGTTCGAGCCTTTCGGGGAATCTCGGTACGTCGAAATGCAGTGCCATGGCACGCTTTGCTCCCAGCTCCATCGTTAAGACGTAAGCAGCGACAGAATCAGAATCGGTCTGAAGATCAGCACTAGTCGATGGCTGTCTTTCCGACCATGAGAAGAACGTGGTTCCATCCTTGTCCCAGACAGTGAAATAGGGCTCTTCCGAGTTGAGTGTGGGTGACCGGGTGTTGGTCGGGGGTTGCGGGTAGAGGTCGAGGTCCTTGATGATGAGCGGACTTCTACCCCCGCTGTCGTCAAGGACCTCGACAATGTCTCACCCTACCTGCTGCTGCTCTGTGTCGCTTGATCGTTGTGATCGGTGTGATCTGCTCGTCGACTTGGAGGGCTTCCATCTGATCGCTGTCGCTCGACGTGAGTGTGGTCTGGTGCTTGACATAGAGTCCTGCGAGCACTTTGCTGGCTGCCCGGGTTGTGGGGTGATCGCTCAAGGTCACGGGCGTGTGGTGGTGGAGGTGATTGACGCGCCCTGGGCCGGGGTCCCGGCGCGGATCCGGTGGTTTAAGCGACGCTGGATATGCCGCGAACACACCTGCCAGATCGCGACTTTCACTGAGCAGAACCACTCGGTGTGTGCTCCCAGGGCGCGCCTGGGTGTTCGGGCGATCCGCTGGGCGATCCGACAGTTGCGCTTCGAGGGAGCCACTATCTCGGGGCTGGCTCGCCAGTTAGGAACCACGTGGAATACCGTGTGGTCCCATATTAAGCCGTGCCTGCAAGCCGCATCTGATGACCCCGCCCGTTTCGCAGGGGTGCGGGTGCTGGGGGTCGATGAGCACGTGTGGCACCACCAGGACCGACGCCGCCGGGGCCCGCGTGAGTTCACCGGCATCGTGGACCTGACACGCGGGGAGGATCATCCCACGGCCCGCTTGTTGGATCTGGTCCCGGGAAGGTCTGGCACCGTGTACAAGAACTGGCTGGCCGAGCGCGGCGAACAGTTTCGCTCCGGTATCCAGATCGCGACGCTGGATCCCTTCCAGGGATATAAGAACGCCATTGATGACCAGCTCCAAGACGCCACCAGCGTGCTCGATGCCTTTCACATCGTCAAGCTCGCCGGTGACGCTCTCGATGAGGTACGTCGTCGCGTCCAGCAAGACACGACCGGTCACCGCGGACGCAAGGGGGATCCCCTCTACCAAATCCGGCTTCTCCTTCGCGCCTCGCGTGATCGGCTCACGAAGCGTCAACAAGAACGACTCCGCGCAGCCTTTGGAGGGGTCTGGGTTTTTCGGACCGTTTGTTTTGAGAGGGTTGTTCTGAGTAGTCTCGGCTGCTTGTGGCCGGGCA